>JBARKF010000255.1:0-5571 GCA_049800655.1 Candidatus Cybelea sp. | reverse complement strand
TCAGGTTGCGCAATTTCTGACCCAATCCGCGTAGACGTCGGTTTTACCAACGTCGTACACCTTCAATTGATTAAAGGACTCTGCCAAAACCCGATAGCGATTTTGCGAAACCGCCCGTGAGCAGGCTCGAAAACCAGCGATCTGACGCGGCTCAAACAGCTCGAGCAACCTCGAAGGCTTAAAACGTGTAGCCCCGCAAATCAATTACCGGATCGTTAGGAGAAAGCCCATGCAAATAACCCGCTTTCTTTTCGTTACGTTCGGCTTAATCTTTGCTCTCGCGGCTTGTTCGTGGCAGGCCTAGCGCCGTCTGCAGGACAAAGCGTGGCTGCCAAGTCACAGCTTGCGGTGAGAGATAGCAAGGGTTACGAACTGATCTATAGTTTTCCCAGCGGAGCCGGCGGAAGCGACCCGTTGAACTCGCTCACTTTTGTCGACGGCGTCGCATATGGAACGACCTATGCCGGAGGTGACGTATCGGGCTGCAATTGCGGTGCCGTCTTTGCGTGTATGACGATCATTTACACGTTCAAGGGTGTCGCGAGCCAAGACGGTGACGGCCCAAGGGGCGATCTGCGTCGGCAAGAAGCTCTACGGTATCACCGGCAGTGGCGGTCAAAACGGCGGCGTTTGCGCGAGCAACCCTGTCGGCGCCGGTTGTGGAACCGTCTTTGCGATCGATACAAGCGGAAACGAGCAGATTGTTTATCGCTTCAAAGGCGGGAAGGATGGCGAAGCACCCGTTGCTGGTTTGGTTTACCGCGACGGCGTGTTGTACGGGGTGACTGCATGGGGCGGCGTGAGTACAACGTGCACGAGCGGCGCGCCTTCCGGTATCCGGCCGGCGGTTCACCCGTTGCGACGTTTACGGGCAACTTCGACGAGCCGCTCGGCGTGGTGGCAGCGAAGAAATAGTCTCCTCACAGGAAAACGAGGGCCAGTTGGCGTTCTGGCCGCTCAAAGGCCAGCGCCAACACTTCTGCTTCGGTAAACGCTCTATACTAATGTGATGATCGCGGAGAGCGCCCCGTGGCCGGGCGCGGGGCTTCGGGGTGATGTACATACGCTCTTCCGCGAGGCGTCTGACGCTGAGGTTGCCTCCTTCATACAAGCCATCTGGCCGCAGGCTTATCGGGTCGCTTTTTCGGTCTTGCGCGATCACGGGCTAGCGGAAGACGCCGCACAGGAAGCCTGCGCAATAATTCTCGACGCGATGCCCAAACTCCGGGCACCGCAGGCGTTCAACGTCTGGCTCTATCGCATCGTCGTGAGAACGGCATTGTCGATCGGAAAGAAACGGCGCCGCGACGAGCAGTTCGCCCTCGAAATCGTGGCTTCCGCCGAGCCGGCCGAGAGTCTCGTCAAAATCGACGTGATGCGGGCCTTGGATCGACTGACGCCGCGCCAACGCGCCGTCGTCGCGCTTCACTACTATGCCGAGATGAGCAGCCGCGAGATTGCGAAAGTGCTCGCGATTCCCGACAGCACCGTGCGATTTCACGTTATGAACGCTAGAAAGATTTTGGAGCCATTGCTCGCCGTGAACGACCGACGATCAGGAAGCGAGAGAGGATAACGGAAGATGTCGCTCGATCTCCCAGCTGCATTACGCGACGCCCTCGCGGTCAGCGTCCCGCCCGCTCCAACCGATTCGATTCGTGAGCGAGCCAGGGAAATTTCGCGCGGTCGCATTGCGCGATCGGCCTCAGGAACGATTGCGATTGCCATCTGTTCGCTTTGCGTCTGGCTGGGCGTGGAGTCGCACGGATGGAGGAACGGCGGGGGTCTTCCCGGAGCGCTTCTGCCCACTCCGATAGCCTCGGCGGCTCCTTCAATATTATTAACGCCTGCGCCGCGCCCAGCGCCTGGCCCTGCGCTCAGCTGATGCAATAGCTCGCGCGGGTTAAGCCGACATCAACGATATGGTCCGCGCGCCGGCACGGCAGGTTGCGCCGGTCTGGGCGTTCCGCGCACTTCTGCTTGCCGCGTTCGTGGTGCGCCTGCTCTTCATCAACAATGAAGGCTTTAAAACCGATGTCGACACGTATATTGCCTGGGCGCTTCGTCTGAGCCAACAGGGCTTCGGGGAATTTTATTCGACGATCGGTTTCGCCGACTACCCGCCCGGCTATTTCTACATCCTTGCTGCCGTCGGGCATTTCTGGCGTCTCTTCTTCGCCGCTCACGACGCCGGCTACGCCGTACTGCGCGACCTGGTCAAGGTTCCGGCAATTCTCGCCGACCTCGGCGTGGGCGCGCTGGTCTACGCAGTCGTCCGCCGCTTCGCCGGCACGGGCTACGCGCTCGGCGCTGCGGCGCTCTATCTTTTGAACCCGGCGACCATTTATATATCGGCACTGTGGGGACAAGTTGACTCGATCTCGGGCGGTCTCGCCTTGCTCGCGATCTATTTACTCCTCCGCAGCGAAGACCACCAGCGCTCACCGGCGCCATGGATCGTCGGCGGTTGGCTCGCATTCGGCTATTCGTTGCTCATCAAGCCTCAGGCAGCGGTGCTGCTTCCGCTAATGATTGCCTTTGCATTCGTCGACCCGCAACGGCGCCGCGCTCGCGTCGCTGCCAGTGCAATCGGAGCCGGTTCTTCAATTCTGCTCGCGGTGCTGCTCGCCGAACCGTTCCATCCGACCAATCCCTTTGCGGCGCTGGGTTGGCTCTTCGCCCTTTATCAGTACGGTTCGAACGTCTACCCCTACAACAGCGTCAACGCGTTTAATCTCTGGGCGCTGCGCGGCACGCTCTGGATTCCCGACAATCAAAATATCTTGCTGCTGCCGCAGTACGTCTGGGGCGTCGTGCTCGTGCTCGCGGCGCTCGCGCTGGTCGTTTGGCGTTACCTGCAGGACCGCACCGATCGGGCGTTGCTCGAAGGCTGCGCGATCGCGACCTTGGCATTCTTTGCGCTTGCGACGCGCATGCACGAGCGGTACGTCTTCAACGGCTTGCTCTTCACGATCGTCTGTATTCCATTCGCGCGGCGCTATCTCTGGGGCGCGATCGCGCTCACGGTCGTGCTCTTTGCGAATCTTGCCTACAGCTCGGAGTATCTGCGCGTCGTCAGCAACAACGTCGCCGGCCTCAACACCGCGAACTTATGGGGACCGTGGACGACGCTGCTCTCCTTGGCTGCGGTCGGCACGTTCTTCGTGCTCGGCTACCAATACCTTGGAACGACTGAAGCAAAGACGGCAAAGACCGCGCACGGCGCTCGCAACTGGTTCGATCCGCGCGAAGGTTTGGCGACGATGCGGATGCCGCTCGACTACGCCATCGTGGCCGTGCTTGGCATCGGCAATTTCATTCTATCCTTCATCGGCTATTGGTCGCCGAACGGGTCTTCCTGTTGGGCAGAAAACGGCCTGCAGCGTTGCGGCATCTTCGACGAGACGTACTTCGCTCGTGCCGGCGAAGAATATCTGCAGAACCTGCGCATCTACGAGAACACGCACCCGCCGCTGAGCAAGCTTTTGATCACGGTATCGATGATGCTTTTCGGCGGGATGCCGAAGGGCCACGGCCTCGGAGGATCGACGCTCCTCAACGGCATCATCGGCCACCTGTCCAACGGCGATAATCCCTACGGTTGGCGCTTTCTCGACCTCGTCTTTGGCGCGCTCGTTGTGATGCTGCTCTACGTTTTTGCTAAGCGCGTCACCGGCTCGACGCTCTTTGCAACCCTGACGGCGCTGCTGCTGACGTTCGACGGCATGCACTTCGTGCAATCGCGCACGGCCACGCCCGAAGGCTTCGTCATCTTCTTCGAGACGCTCGCGGTCTATGCGTTCTATCGCTTCTGGATCAGCTCGCAGGTCGGTGAGCGCGAGCACGTCATCGTGCCGTGGTGGGGATTCGCGAGCGGAGCGGCTGCCGCGCTCGCGATCGGCGTCATAGTTGGCCAGCTCTGCCGAATCTTTGGGAGGTTCGACGCGGCGGCTGCGACGGTAGTGACGCTCTACGTGGCGTGCCTCGCCTATTTGCTCGTGCGCCATCTCGTCATGCGCAGGTGGTTCGGGGACGGCCTCCGCGAACTGACCTATGCCGAAGGTTCCTATGCCTTGCGTGGCCGCGAGGGAACGGTGATCTTCGCCGCCGACGGCGGCACCATCGATGCACGCGGAAAGATTGCGCGCGGTGCGATCTCGCAAGCGAAGGGCGGCGCACTAGTCTACGTTGACGAGCCGCTGCGCATAGAGTATCGGCGGGATGCGAGCGTCGCCTACGAAACGCCCGACGGCGGCGCGATCTATGCCGAGAACGAAATCCGCGCTGGGAGCGCCTCCGAGAAAGGCAGATCGTCAAAGCTCTGGCTCATCCTTTTCACGGTAGCGCTGGGGTTGCTCGTGAGCGCAAAGTGGTACGGCGTCATGGGTTTCGGCGTGAGCTTCATCGTGGTCATCCTCGTCTGGCTGCAACGTTACTTCTTCGCCAATCGGCCGACGCTCTGGGGCAATCCGCGTGGTTTTCGCCTCGACTCGGCCCTGGTCACGATCGTACTCGTCAGCATGACGGTCTACGCGCTGGTCTGGATGCCCGATCTCGTACGACACTCACCCGACCCCAACGAAGTGCACAACTTTAATGATGTCGTATATCGCCAGTACTCAATGTTCGAGTACCACGACGTTGGCGTTACGCACGCCACCCATCCATATTCGTCAAAGTGGTGGCAGTGGCCGCTCGACTATGTGCCAGTCGCATATTTTTACCTCGATCAACGCCGAGATCCCTCAGATCCGAAACAATGCTGCGTCTCCGAAGTCACCTCAATGCCAAATCCATCGATCCTTTGGTTTGGACTTTTCAGCGTTCCCTTCGTTGGCGTGTTGGCTGTTCGACTACGCAATAAGGCCTACGCGCTCATTGTACTCGACTACCTTCTTCAATGGGTGCCATGGGCCGGGTCACCTCGCATTACATTCGCCTATCACTTCTACGTAAATATTCCGCTTATCTGTCTTTGCAATGCGATCGCGCTGCAGCATCTTTCAAAATGGGGTAAGCTAGCGCGGAAGCGCATGGCGGTGTCGACACTTTCCGCGGGCGTTTACCTGGCACTAGTCATCGCGACGTTTGTATTCTTTTACCCGATTCTGGCGGCCCGCCCCATCACCTGGAACGCCTGGCACCAACGAATGTGGATCGACAAATGGATAATCGGCCCAGGTTAAACGCCGTTTTTTGTCATCCCGAGTACAGCATGGCTCGGATGGCCCACTCCTTCGAAATGGCCGCTCCGGGCCTTCGCCGGAGCTATTTCCACATCAGCGGAGGCGCGCGCTGCTTGTCATCCTGAGCGGAGCGCCGGAGGCGCGTAGTCGAAGGACGAAGGGCGGCTGAATTTTCTGCTACATTTGTCATCCTGAGCGGAGCGCCGGAGGCGCGTAGTCGAAGGACGGTTGAATTTCCTTTTCCGCCTTGGGATTCGCTCGGTTCGCGCGCTCGACAAAGCGCGCCGCCTTTTTGTCGGAGATGGATCGAATCGTACCGTGGGAGCGAGCGTGCGCTCAGCGTATTATCATAGGGACGCTTTTGATTACAGGGGAGGGGTAAAGA
>JBARKF010000254.1:0-3188 GCA_049800655.1 Candidatus Cybelea sp. | reverse complement strand
ATGACGACCGGCTTCGAACCGGCGCCTAAGCCGGCGGCGTAAATGTTATTCTGCGCATCCACGCCGACGCCAAAGACCTCGAAGATCGCCCCATTTGTGAGGCGCCGAGCCACCCTTGTTCGGCCCGGTGTATAGAGGTCGACGCCGCCGCCGATGTCTCCGACAGCGACCCAATTTGCGACGGTACCCTCCTGCACAACAACGACGTCGTCTGGACCGTTCGACTCAGTCAACGCGAGCGATGGGGTAGTCGTGCCTTTCTTATAGACCGTTACCGTATCGTTGCCGAGATTCGCAACGTAGAGGTTCCCGGCAATGTCGGTGGTGATCCCTTCGGGCTCGTTGATCCCGTCGGTGATCTGACCGGCCAGCGAATACTTGGGCAGTGCGTAGATATCGATGATGCCGTCGCCATTATCCGCAACGTAGAGATACTGCGGCGCTCTCTTCTTTTCGGGGAGGATCCAACCGTGAATGGTCGATGCGTGCGGTGTCAGGATGCCGTTCGGCCCGAAACCATGACGGTCGGCGATTCGCTCCGTCGGATTCGGCGCGCCGATCGAAGAGCAGGCCGCGAGGAGAGCAGCCGATACGGAAAACCCGAGAAGCGATGAGATTTGCATGCGCATTACCTCCAGCGTGACCCCAAGCCGGCTCAGGGATCCTTCGTCAACGACCAACCTTTCAGCTTCTTTGCGGCCACACCATAGTTCCCGAGCTGGTAGACCGAAACGCCGGCCGGCGAGAACGTAAAATCAGTGAACGGCTCCGCGAGCATGGCTTTGAGGTACTCCTCGGTGGCGAGCCCAATCGTCACGTGCGGGTTGAAGCTCTTACCAGTCTGATTCGGCACAAAGCCGGCGACATACTCGATCAACGGCTGAACGATGCCGGGGTCTTCAGGCGTTGTAAAATAGGCGGCGGCGGTTCCCGCCGGCACGGTGAACGGCGCGACAGCGTCGATCAGTTCTTGCTGATACTTCAGAAGAGCGTCAGTCGGATGGATCACTATTCCCGCGAGGCCCAAACCCTTCCACGGTAAGTAATAGTATTTATACGCTGTCAACGTCCAGGTCGCGGGATGCTCAGTAGCCAGGACATTGCCTACGGCTGCATAGATATCTTCGAGAGCGTCGGTTTTAACGTACCGTTGCAAGCAGGAAATGTGAGGCTGGTGCGCCGCATCCAATGCGTATCCCTTCGGGAACTCTTTAAGTAGGCGCGCATTAGCGGCCTGCGCATGCGCTAACATTGAAGCATCGGGCTCAAGTAAAATATCGATCGCGGTAATGTCGCTCAAGGGTCGTCCTCCGATGCCCTTGCAATGCTTAGAAGGGGCCAACTTAATTTCGCTGGAAGGCCTTGGTTCCTTTTAACGATGGGGGGCAGCCACAAAATGTCGGATGGAGCGCACGGCAAAATCACGCGGCGCAGGTTTACGGAAAGTGTCGGAATCGCTTCTGTTGCCGCCGCGCTGCCGCGCCTCGCGGCGGCCCAGAGCCTTGGATCCACAGCCGATCGCAAGAACGCGCTCGATCACATCGTCGTGATCATGTTTGAAAACCGTTCCTTCGACAACGTGCTCGGCAGGCTCTACGGCCCCGGCGAAGTCGAATCATTCGAGGGCGTGATCGGGAAGAGTCTCACAAATCCCATCCCCGAGTGGGCGGAAAACGGCGCGAGCCGCAAGTTAATAGAGTACGGTATCGCAACAAACATGAACACGCCTAAGCCGGATCCGGGCGAAGAATATCCGCATATCAACACGGACCTGTTTGGCGTTCTGGATCCAAAGAACCGATTCATGCCCTTATCGAAGATGGTCGCCCCCTACAACGCTCCGAATCCGGGGCAGCAACCAACGATGGACGGATTCATCAGCGACTACATCAGCGCATTTACCGCCGAGACCGGGCGCCAGCCGACCTACGAAGAGTACGCCCAGATTATGACTGGCTACTCACCTGCGCAACTGCCGGTGACGTCCTCTCTCGCGCGCGGATTCGCTACCTTCGACCATTGGTTTTGTGAAGTACCCTCGCAGACGTTCACCAACCGCTCGTTCTTCCACGCAGCTACCGCGTCCGGTTACGTGATAAACTTTCCGCCCGCCGATGCCTTTCCCGTCCACAATGTCGGAGAGACGATCTTTGAGCGGCTTGAAGCCAAGGGTCTCACCTGGCGCGTCTATTGCGATGCGCCAAGCCCCGCGTCAATGACCGGCATCATTCACGCTTCTCGGCTGCACGGCCGTTTTGCTACGAACTTTCTCACAGTCGCAGATTTCCTGGAGGATGCGAAGAACGGTCGCCTCCCCAACTATGCGTTCATCGAGCCGAACATGTGGCATGGCCATAACGATATGCACCCTCCAATATCGGCGTTGTTACACGGCTTACCGTGGGATGCGCCTTCTTCGCTCCTCGGCGGTGAAGCATTACTCGCAAAGGTTTACGACGCCATCAGAACATCGTCGGCGTCGAGCGGATCGAACTATCTCAACACCCTGCTGCTGGTTGCCTTCGACGAAGCCGGCGGTACCTACGATCACGTCGCGCCGCCGGCGGCTCCTCCGCCGGACGCTGCGGCCCCGGCGGGACAGATGGGATTCACATTCAACCGCTCCGGCCAGCGCGTGCCGGCAATCGCGATTTCGGCGTGGATTCCGCAGCGCCGCGTGGTTACGGAAGAGTATCGGCATACATCGCTGATACGAACGTTGCGCGAGCGATGGTCGCTCGGAGCGCCGCTGACCGCGCGCGACGCAGTTGCCGCCGATCTCGCGCCCATTCTCTCCCTCGATACACCCAGGCCGCCCGAGCGGTGGCCTGACGTTACGCCGCAGCCGGTGCCGCCGTTCAACACCGCGCTGTTCCCCCCAAATTTGCCGCTCTCCGTTCTTGGTAAGGGGATCTTCTTTGGCATCCTCGCTTTTGAGAGAAGCCTTGGCGCGAAGGTACCCGAGATCTCGCGAGATACGGACGTTACGGGCGCCCACGCACAGGAGATCATTCGCAATATGTCGCTCGAGATTTTTCCAGGTTTGAGGTACAGCGGATGACTGATCCTCTTCCCTCGTGGAATGATGGTACCACAAAGCGCGCGATCACCGATTTCGTCAAGAAGACCACCACCGAAGGAAGCCCGGACTATGTGCGCGTGCCGGATCGCATCGCGCTGTTCGATAA
>JBARKF010000253.1:0-4351 GCA_049800655.1 Candidatus Cybelea sp. | reverse complement strand
ATTATGGATGTTCCCGACAATCGAACCCTTCGAAAGCGGGATGCTCACGGTCGGCGACTCCCAGCAGATCTATTGGGAATGCTCCGGCAACGGCAACGGTCGCCCGGCCGTGTATCTTCATGGCGGGCCCGGCTCGGGATGCGCTCCTCAAAGCCGGCGTTATTTTGACCCAGCGATCTACAAAATCATTTTAACCGACCAACGAGGCTGCGGGCGCAGTCGGCCGCACGTCGGAGAGATAAGTGATCTCAAAGTCAATACGACCGCTCATCTCATTCAAGACTTGGAGCGTTTGCGCGAACATCTTAGCATAGATCGGTGGACCGTCCTCGGTGCTTCCTGGGGAACCACGCTAGGGCTAGCGTATGCCCAGGCGTTTCCTCATCGTATAGCGGCGATGGTCCTGGCATGTGTGACAACGACGTCGCATCGAGAGGTGCAATGGATAACGCACGACATGCGCCGCATTTTTCCTGAGCAATGGGAAAGATTTGCCTCGCTCGGCTCTTATGATCGAAATCGAGGAATAAGCCTAGCAGATAGTTACGCCGCGTTGGTTTTTAGCCCGGATCCTGCAGAGCGTGAGCTCGCTGCCCGTGAATGGTGCGCGTGGGAAAATACTCATGTCTCGTTGGCTCCGGGATACGTCCCAAGCCGCCGCTTTGAGGACCCAGCATTTCGGTTGCTCTTTACGCGGCTCGTTACGCACTACTGGAGGCATGCCGCGTTTCTGAGTGAGGATCAGTTAATTGGGAACGCTTTCCTCCTCAACGATATTCCCGGAATTCTTCTCCATGGGCGCTACGATATCAGCAGCCCTCTCGAGACAGCATGGCGGCTGCACCGGGCTTGGCGTGGCAGTGAACTGCAGATCATTGATGATGCGGGGCACGGCAGCGGGACCATGCCTGGGAGTATTACTGAGGCGATGAGTCGGATTGCGCTGGCCGAATAGACCGCGCTCCCATCGATCACCGGGCAGTGCCACCCGCCGGTTGGGCGTTTCAGTCGGAAAGGCACTGAACGTTATCTCGGCATTTAATCTTATGGCCTAGAATCGCGTAACGCATGCCCTGCGGTCAACCGCGACTTTTCAGACGGTTAGAAAATGTTAGAAAAGAGAGGCCTGACGAAGCAAAAACGCTTATAGAATAAGGAGAATTTGTAGCCCCAGCGGGATTCGAATGTGAAGATTGCGGTCCTGGCCGATCCTGCCCACTACTGAAGGGTCCGATGTTATAAGGGTTTCCCGATAACCGCCATCCTGACCGTTCCTGTCTAAAACGGACCGTTTCTAGCCTCTCTGTTGCACGGCTGTTGCACAGATGGGTAAGGCCCGCGGAGCGGCCCCGGGCCGGCGAACAGTTTTGTAAGGGCTTTTCGTCGCGCTGGCGCGGCAGCGTGATCGTGGCTGAAGCAGTGGAAGGGGAGGCAAAAATCGGCCTATTGCCGCGCCATGATCATATTGAGCACCTGTTCGCGATCCAAAAGATGGTCGACACTCTCGCCGCTCGTTTCGAGAACGACGAGATTTACGGTACCGTTGAACGCATTGTGCCCCGGCGGCATATCCGGAGTCATGGGCGAACCGTGCTTCACGCCGACGTCGGACGTTTCGTCAGCAGAGAACACGATCGGAAGCGTCGCTTCCAGGCGACCGTTGCCGACGGCTTTGCCGTCGATGAAGAGCATAACATTTCCACCCTTGGCGAGACCGCCACCGTCGTAAGTAAATTCCATCCGCACTTGGTGCGTTCCGGCCGTCAGCGCTTCAGTCGAAACGATCACGGTCTCGCGCAGGCCGCAGAGGTTATAGAGATAGCTTGGCTTCCCGTCTTTGACGTAGAACATCCAACCGCCGGCGATGCCGCCTTGTGAGAGAATCACTCCGTTTGCGGTGGTTCCTTCGAGAACGACGAGCTGCGCCGTAATGGAGTGGCTCTTGTTCTTGATATTGAGGACCGCGTTCTCATTGAGGCCGCCCATTCCGTCGGCAAGGACTTGAGAATCCCCGCGGATCAGAACCGGTCTGCCTGCCATATCCGAATTGAACCGCTCGGCAACGCGATCGTCCATCGGCAAGACGCCGTTTCGGGTGGCTTCGACGATCCAAAGGCGTTGCAGATGGTGCAGTTTATCTGGCATTTCTTTGGAAAGATCGTGCGCCTGCGACCAATCCTTGTTGGTGTCGTACAGTTCCCAAACGTCATCGTCAAAGGGCGGCGTCTCGCCCGTCACGACCCAGGGCGTACGGTGGCGAGTCACTGCGGTCCAGCCCTTGTGGTAAATTCCTCGATTGCCGAACATTTCGAAGTACTGCGTTTCGTGCCGTTCGGGCGCGTCGGCGTCCTTGAAACAATAGCGCATGCTAACGCCTTGCATCGGAACTTGTCCGACGCTATTCACCATGTACGGTTCCGACAATTGTGCGGCCTCGAGGACCGTCGGCGCCACGTCGATGACGTGGTGGAACTGGTGGCGAACCTGGCCCTTCGCCGTGATGCCCGTCGGCCAGCGCACGATCGTGCCGTTACGCGTGCCGCCCCAATGTGAGGCAACCTGCTTCGTCCACTGATACGGCGTGTCCATCGCGTGCGCCCAACCGACTGCGTAGTGATTGTACGACTCCGGTCCGCCAAGCTTGTCGAGACGCTGGACGAGAAATTCATCCGTTTCGAGGGTCGTCATGCCGTTGGCCATGATTACTTCGTTGAACGAGCCTCGCAGCGTGCCTTCCGCGCTCGCGCCGTTGTCGCCGATGATGTAGTAAATCAGCGTATCATCGAGCGCCTGAATTTGCTCCAGCGCGTCGATCAGGCGCCCAACATGATGGTCGGCGAACTCTAAAAAGCCGGCATAGACCTCCATCTCGCGCGCGAGGACCTTCTTGAGCTCTGACGCTTGCGAATCCCACGACGGAATCTCGTTCGGCCGCGTGGTCAGCTCGCAGTCTTTGGGAATGACTCCGAGCTGCTTCTGTCGCGCAAATGTCTCCTCACGCAGTTTATCCCACCCTTGGTCAAACTTGCCTTTGTACTTGTCAGCCCATTCTTTCGGAACGTGATGCGGCGCGTGCGTCGCACCGGGCGCAAAGTACATGAAGAACGGTTTGTTGCCGGCAAGCAGTCGCTGTTGACGAACCCACGCAATTGCCTTGTCGGTCATGTCCTCCATGAAATGATAGCCCTCTTGGGGCGTCTTCGTCGGCTCTACGACTTTCGTGCCCTCGTGAATCGCGGGATACCATTGGTTGGTCTCGCCGGCGACGAAGCCGTAAAAGTATTCGAAGCCCGATCCCGTCGGCCACCTGTCGAACGGCCCGACGGGACTCGCTTCCCACACCGGGACCTCGTGGCATTTGCCGAACTGGGCGGTCGAGTAACCATTGAGCCGAAGAATCTCGGGAAGCGCTGCCATCGAGTTGGGACGCATCGAGCTGTAGCCCGGTGCGGAGGTCGCCATTTCGGTAATGCCGCCCATCCCCACCGTGTGGTGGTTCCGACCGCTCAGTAACGCAGCGCGTGTCGGCGAACAGAGGGCCGTCGTGTGAAAGCGCGTGAACCGAAGTCCATCTTTGGCGAGTCGTTCGGCGGTCGGCACATGGCACGGGCCGCCGAAGACGCTCGATGCACCGAACCCGACGTCGTCGAGCAGGACAATCAAGACGTTCGGTGCCCCGCTGGGCGGCCGCAATGGCTCGATCGGCGGAAACTTTGAGTCCGGATCCTTCGCATCGTACGTGACGAAACCGGCATACGGCCGATCGGGAATAGGAAGTACCTCGCGCTGTACGCTTTTTGAAGAGTCTGCTTTGCCATTTGAACTGGCCATCGTGCGCCTCCAGAGTTATGCGGCTCGACTTGCCGAGGGTCGCAGGCCGGGAGATACGATGGGAACTGACCTTTGCCTTCGATGCAGAGCGTGATCCAGCGGATTTAATGAAACGTAAATGTCTTGCTATTGAACGACCTCAATCGGCCGATGCTGCCGCACGGGTCGTTGAGGACTATGGGAGGCTCTCGCCCTTGCTGCTGTGAGTCGGCGCCTCGGAAATACATCAGTCGCAATCAAGGCCGAACGTTAGTTTGCACTCGGAAAGAGAGGTCGATCGGCCGGAGGCTTTCCTGAGGTCATCGGCTAGCGGCTAGAACGGGCCGCTGTTGCACATTTGTTGCACGGAGCCCGAAAGTGTCGCAAAAACCCTTGTAAAATAAGGAGAATTTGTAGCCCCAGCGGGATTCGAACCCGCGTTACCGCCGTGAGAGGGCGGCGTCCTAGGCCTCTAGACGATAGGGCCGCAAAACTCCCGATCCTCGACTCGAACGAGGGTCAACGGATTCAGAGTCCGCCG
>JBARKF010000252.1:0-2494 GCA_049800655.1 Candidatus Cybelea sp. | reverse complement strand
GACGCGAGCGTTTGGTGCAGCGCCGTCTCAAGCTCGCCGCGTTCCGCGATCAGAAGACGCTTGATACCATCGATTGGAAGTTTAACACCTCGATCGATCGCGCGCTGGTCTACGAGTTGGCGACCGGGCGTTTTATCGAGCAGCATCAAGATTGCCTTATTCTAGGAAATCCCGGCTGCGGCAAGAGCCACATCGCCCAAGGGATCGGCATGGCGGCGATCCACGCCGGCTTTCGCGTCATCTACCGCGAGGCGCACGTCCTCTTTGAGGAGTTGCTTCTCGCTGCGGCGACTGACGAACGAACAGAAGCCATCGCAACGTACACTGAAATACCACTGTTAATTATCGACGACGTCGGCATGCGCAAACTCCCAGCCGCGGCCGCAGAGGATTTGCTCGAGATCGTGATGCGCCGCTACGAGCGAGCGTCAACGATCATCACGTCGAATCGCCCGCTCGACGATTGGCCCAAGCTCTTCGGCGACACGCCAGCGGTCGCCGCATTCCTCGATCGCTTGATGCACCACAGTAACCTCATCGAGATCCGCGGCAAGAGCTACCGGCTTCACGAATCAAGCCTCGCCGCTCGGCGGCGCAAGGTTCAAAGCCCGGCCTAGCCAACTCGACCCTTTACGAAACTCCGTCCGGGCAGGACGGCGGCCACTGGCCGGTTTTGAACTGCCCAGTGCGCCGGTTAAACCGGCAAGGAATACGGAGTGAAAGTCTCTGACGATAAAAGGTGTAGCGAACCATATCGACCCCAAGCCGTGCGTTGTCGGTCGCGAGGCCGGCGGCGAAGCGTCGGTCGGGGCGTACACAGGCCGGCTAATAGAGCCGCGAAAGTTCAAACAGTCCAGAGCGCCGACGCCGTTGGTCAGGCCGGAAGGCAATATGGATGCGTGCGGAAATCGCGAGTGCGCATTCGGCTCTGCGTGGTCGTAGGGGCTGGCATGTGTATACGTTCCTTGTTCGGGAACCGGGAGAGCTCCGAGTTGGCCATCAGGTCTCTGATGGTCCGCAGCGGGAAGATGAAGAGTCGTAGCCGATGATGCACGATTCGGAGCAGTCAGAATCTCCTGTATTAGCGATGAAGTCGCCGAACAACGCTGAAGGGACAGCGGCGGAGGCGATGGAGCGAAGAGGAGATACCAAGAGGAATGCGTTGCAAGCCACCACGCGCCAAACACCGAGTTGGGAAAGCGTGTCACCAGGTTTGGATCGCATACGAGAAAGCGCTCGAATTAACCCGAAACAGCGATTCACCGCGCTCCTCCACCACGTCACGCCCAGTCTACTGCGGATGGCGTACTTCTCGCTGAAGAGAAAGGCGGCACCAGGTGTGGACGGCGTGACCTGGGATGCGTACGGGGAGGACCTTGAGCAGAAGCTCAACGATCTTCACGGACGAATCCATCGCGGAGCCTATCGTGCTTTGCCGTCACGACGCCGGATGATCCCAAAACCCGATGGTCGGGAGCGACCGTTGGGAATCGCCTCGCTGGAGGATAAAATCGTTCAGCGAGCCGTCGTCGAGGTGCTCAACGCCATATACGAAGCGGATTTTCTCGGCTTCTCGTATGGTTTCCGACCGGGGCGCAGCCAACACGATGCTCTCGACGCGCTTGCGTTCGCGATTGAGAGGAAGAAAGTGAACTGGATACTCGACGCCGACCTGCGCGCTTACTTTGATACGGTGAACCATGACTGGCTACTCCGCTTCATGGAAGAGCGCATAGGCGATCGTCGCATCCTCCGTTTGATACGCAAATGGCTCAAAGCTGGAGTGATGGAAGATGGGCTAACGACCGCAACGGTTGTTGGTACCCCGCAAGGGTCGGTAGCATCACCGTTGCTATCAAATATCTACCTGCACTACTGCTTTGACCTGTGGGCCCACCAGTGGAGACGCCGGAAAGCCCGCGGCGAGGTGGTCTTCATCAGATACGCCGATGACTACGTTGCCGGCTTTCAGCATGAAGATGAGGCCAGAGCGTTTCTCGCGGAGCTTGGGAAACGGCTGGAGCGGTTTGGATTATCACTGCATCCTGAAAAGACGCGCCTTATCGAATTTGGGCGATATGCAGCCGAACGACGCGCCAAGCGCGGAGTGAAGAAGCCGGAGACCTTTACGTTTCTCGGATTCGTTCACATCTGTGGAAAGGACAAGTTCGGTAAATACGCACTGAGGCGAAAGACACGTCGGGACCGAATGCGGCGCACGCTGCAAGCGATCAAGGAGCAAATGCATAAACGAATGCATCACTCGCTTTCTGAGCAGGGCCGATGGTTGGGACAGGTGCTGCGCGGCTACTTTGCGTATCACGCGGTGCCGACCAACAGTCGAATGATCGGAGCTTTTCGATGGGATGTGGTTCGCATTTGGCGACAAGTCTTAAAGAGACGAAGCCAAGGCGGGCCTCCCATATGGGAACGGATGGATGAGCTCGCCAAGCAATGGTTGCCACCCGCTCGCGTCCTTCACCCATGGCCCACG
>JBARKF010000251.1:0-31856 GCA_049800655.1 Candidatus Cybelea sp. | reverse complement strand
CGTCTTGATCGATGTCGAACCCAAAGATTTGGCCGCCGTAAGCAGAGGAGAGCACTTTCCCCGGGCCTGTCTTCGAACGTTCATGTAGGTTTATTCGCTGTCGTGACGTTGCGGCAATCGGAACCGTTGAGCTTGAGAAGTTGGCAGTGCTTGGCGCGCCACAGCTCGACAGGACCGTAGCGAGGAGCGACAAGGTC
The DNA here is from genome assembly GCA_049800655.1 of Candidatus Cybelea sp. Taxonomy (GTDB): domain Bacteria; phylum Vulcanimicrobiota; class Vulcanimicrobiia; order Vulcanimicrobiales; family Vulcanimicrobiaceae; genus Cybelea. The sequence continues at coordinate 31,659 of JBARKF010000251.1, read as the reverse complement.
AGGACGAGCAAGAGTCGCATGTCGTTCTCCTTAATAGCAGGACCACTGGCGGCAGACGCTTCCGGTACGCTCGCCGCCGCGTCTTGGATCACAACGGGCTTAGGACTCGGAATCCCCGGAAGTCCGCGGCCGCTATCCGCCCACTAAGATCATCAACGCGCCGACCACTGCGGTAGTAATGTCCTTCGCTCGTAAGCTTCGATTTGTGGAAAGCTTATCTAGGCAGTTGCACCTTTGATGGCGCCGTTGACGTACGCTGCACCGTTAAATGCGGAAGCGTATTGCACGGTGATGTCTTCTCCATTTTTGTCGATGGCTTCGTCCAAACTGTCGACAACGCGAAAGACCGATGCCAGGTTCAATATGTCAAAGACCTTGAGAAGATTATTGTTATGCATCACAAGCGTCTCGCGTTCCAGGTCGCCGGCCGAACGAGCGTTGTGCACGCGCAGTAGTTCATGAATGATCGCCGAGTCGATATACGTCACGTCGCTGAAGTCCAAAGCCAAACGTGACGCGTCCAAAACGGCGTCAAACGCCGCGCGCACCTGTTCCTTCGATGCAAGATCGTACTCTCCACTAAAAACCATGACCGCGGTGCCGGAGCTCCGCCCATTCTTCAACTGCATACCACCCCCGGTTCTCGCCTCCTTATTCTTAAAGTTTAGAGGCGCAGACCGTAGGTTTTCTGTACGATGTTTCGCATAACGGCAGAGAGCGTCCGACCGCTGGCAGCGACCCTTTTGCACGATTTCGTGCATATAGACTCTCGCTTCAGGGAAATGCGGTCCTGCTGCAGAAGGATCCTTCCTCGACCGCATCTCGTAGCGTTGGCGGTAACCTGTTGCTGCTAACCCAAGAGTTTCTGGGCCAAATGCTCGGCGTCCGACGCGCCAGCGTCGCTTTGGCCGAAGCGGAGTTGCAGGCGGCGGGTTTTATTTCCTATTGGCGCGGACACATCAAAATCCACAACCGTGCCGGCCTTGAGTCAGCAGCTTGCGAGTGCTATGAAGCGATGGACGATGAGTGGGAGGTGACGATGGGCTATAGTCTTCGTAGCGCACCATCAGCAACGGTCTCACCAGCAGAAAGGTCGGGGCGCTTTGACGGCGTTCTCCATCCTCAAGAAGAGTTTCAACATTAAAAAATACGGCTGGTGTTCGCGGACCAGTTTTAGAGAAACATCGGGCCCCTTGAGGACTGGTTAAGCCGTGTCGGCGGAGCGCGCTCCGCATAGAGGTAGTCCGTTTCTAGTGGCGCCGCTTAATACAAGCCCCTTACCCGTTGCAGCCGAAACGCAGCGCGTGGAGACGCCGGCCTGTCAGGGCGAAGAGTTGTTCGGCGTGACGGTGGGTAAAAGGCATGCATGGCCAGCCACATACCGCTTGGCGACTTCGGCGAGAGAAGTTCCTTTTGAAAGGATTACTCGCGTCTTTAGGCTTGTTCGCGTTTTTCGGAATGCCAACTCGCGGGGCGGCGACGCTCAGCGACGATTTGTCGCAATTGCGAATGCTCGAGAGTTCGTTCGCGACGGCAATGAGCAAGAAGGATATCGAGGGAGTCATGGCTGTCTATGCGCCCGAAAAGGCGCTCTTCGTCTTCGATGTCGTTGGACCGCCGGGCGTTCACTTTGGCTGGAATGAATACCGCGAAGCTTTTAAACAGATGTTCGGGGCAATCCGGGGACCGCTGCGCTTCACCATGAGTGATCTCGACATCCACGTAAGCGGGGATTTCGGCTATAGCCGCAGCCTGCAGCGCGTATCTGGAATCCGCGTTAAAGGCGCCAAGTCATTCGACTACACGGTGCGAGTGACCGATGTCTACCAGAAGATCAACGGCAAATGGCTGATCGTGCAGGAGCACCTATCGCTGCCGATTGACCGGAACACGTTCACGCCGCTGCTACACTTGTCGTTTCCGGCAAATCGCTAAAAACTTCGGGGATCAGGTGCGAGTGCGCCGGATCTTGCGTAGGTTCGCTGATTAACGGGGAACGACGTTGGGCACGCTCTGTTTATGGCCACCAAGCATCGCTACACTCCGAAAGAACACCGTCAAGTCGAGCACATCAAAGCGAGCGAGGAAGCTCGCGGCCTCTCGCAGAGCGAGGCCGAGGCAATCGGCTACGCTACGGTCAATAAGCAAAATCCCGGCCGCCACCGGTACACGGACAAGGAGCGGCGTCAAGCCGAGCACATTATCGAATCGGAAGAGGAACGGGGGAAGCCGGAGGCCGAGGCGAAGCGCATCGCGTACGCGACCGTCAACAAGCAAAACGCCTAAAAGAATAGACGTTTGAAATGCGGATCGACAGGGTTATCAGTGCGAGCAGTCCGGTGACGTACGTTGGGGGCGCCTGAAGCAGCGCTAGCCCTTCCTGGGACTCTTTTTCTTGGGCCGGCCGCCGGACTTCGGCGACTTAGCCGATCCTTTGCGACTTCTGCTTTCAACCTCAACCACGAGGTCCTCGGCCGCGGCGCCCCCGGCCTCGACCAGCCGCCCGACAGTGCTCACGATTCTGCCCACATTCTGTGCCCCTCGGGCAACCTTCTTTGTGTTGCGAGAGACCTTTGACGCGGCCGCGGTCGCTTTTTTAGCAAGACTCTTTCCGCCTAACTTCGTAGTAGACTTTTTGCGTGGAGTTTTCTTAGCTGCCATAAATTCTCACGCTATGTCTTCCCCTAACTCAGCGGGAAGCAAACCTTTGCCACTGTGTCGACACGCGCCAGCTAATGTCGGGCCGCCGCCAGCGAGCGCTCGAGCGTGCGATCCAGCGGCTCGGCGCGCCTCTCCCATCCTTCTACGAAGCGCAGCGCGAAACGCTCCTCTGGCGTTAACTCGCCGGCGCGCCGCTTCGCGCTTTTTGCCTTCTTTCGCGGCAGCCGCCGGCGCTCGACGTAGGTTTCGAGCACCGCGGGATGCACGTAGGCTTTCTTGCAGACCGCCGGCGTATTGCCCAGCCGGGCCGCGACGCGCTCCAATGCCGCCTTGACGTTGGCCTTGGCTTCCAGGAGATGTTCGGCGGGCGCCTCGAGTGCGCCGATGCATTCGACCGTGCCTATCCAGGTGCGAAAATCTTTGGCGGAAAAATCGTCGCCCGCGATCTCGCGGATGTACTCATTGACGTCGTCGGAGCCGACGGACTGCGGCGTACCGTCATCGTCGAGATATTCAAAGAGCTCTTCGCCGGGAAGATCTCGGCAGCGTTTGATGACGCGAGCCAAGCGTTTATCGTCGAGCAGGATACGGTGCTGCTTTCCGGTCTTGCCGCGGAAGTTGAGCCGCACCTTGGAGCCTTGCAAGCGCACGTGGCGCGTGCGCAGGGTCGTAAGGCCGTAGGAGTCGTTGGCCTGTGCATACTCTTCGTTGCCGACGCGCATGCCGGTCATGTCGAGCAGCGAAACGACGGCGGCGAGCACCTTGCGCCGAGAGAGCTCGGGGGCGCCGAGATCGCGGTCTACCGCCTTGCGGATCTCCGGAAGCGCATGCCCGAAGGCAACGAGACGATGATATTTCGCTTCGTCGCGCACCTCGCGAAAACGTTTGTGGTAGCGGTACTGCTTACGGCCGCGGGCATCGCGCCCGGTGGCTTGCAGATGACCGTTTGCCTTGGGCGAGATCCATACGCTGGTATAAGCAGGTGGGACCGCGAGCGCCTTGATGCGCAGCACTTCCGCCGCGTCGGTAACGGGCTTGCCATCGGGATGGAAATACGCGAAATGCTTGCCGCGTTTTTGGCGCGTGATACCGGGGTGACGATCGTCGAAGTAGCGCAGCCCGGCTTCACGCGCCGCGCTTTGCGGGTCAACGGCTTCCGCCACCACCCTCGACCCCGACGTATGCGAAGCGATTACCGCCTCGGTCGCCCTCTCCCACCTGCCGCGACAAGGCGCCTGAATGTCGGGGTTCCATTGCTCCCTTTTATCTCCACCAACGACGAGCTTAAACGGAATCGTCGAACCGCATCAAGACTTTTATCGTGGTCCTTCGTTGAGTCGGCGCTGATTTGGGTAACGCATGGGCATGCCAATGCTCAGCTGTACTTGCTCGAACGCGAACTGCCAAGCCGAACCACATAAGGGAAGGGCGGTGTGTATGAGCGCGACACGCGTCGGCGGTTTCGACACGTCACCACCGAATGAGGTCTTCACGGACTCCGCTGAGGACTGGACCCTCGCAGATCCGGATCCAAGCGGCAAGCAGATCGCAGTCTGCAAGGCCTGTGTGGACGCAAATCGATAGTACCCCCGGCGCATCTCTCAAATAGAGAAGAGCTTAGGTGCGCCCCGCTATGGGTATACCCTGACACAAGTAAAGGCACGGTGCAGTTCAATGATGCTCATTTACCGGTTTGACCGACCGGAGACTTTACTACTTTGCAGATGTTAGCCATCTAGCCACGGAGAGTTTATGTTCTTACACAACAAGAAAATGATGTATACGGTGCGCGTCGACCAGCCCAACCCGCGCTTTGCGAAAATGCTGCTCGAGCAATTCGGAGGGCCAAACGGCGAGCTCGGCGCCGCGTTGCGATATTTCGGCCAGGGGTGGGCGGAGTCCGATGCAAAGCGTCGGGACTTACTGTTAAATATCGCGACTGAAGAGCTATCGCATCTCGAAATGGTCGGCCAAATGCTGACCATGCTCCTCAAGGGTTCACCTGGCGCCATGGTCGATCAGGTCGAAGGCGGATACCTTGGCGACTTGCTCGATCAAAAGCACGACAGCTATACAGAGATGTCGCTCAATAGCTCACAAACCGTCCTTGGCGGACCCGGGCCGCGTTTTACCGATTCAATGGGGAACTCTTTCACGACCGATTGGGTCGACACGATCGGAAATCCCACCGCGGACCTGCGCTCGGACATTGCGGCCGAAGCACGGGCGAAGATCGTTTACGAGCGGTTGATCAAACAGAGTGACGACGCCGGCGCGCGTGACACGCTAACCTTCCTGATGCAGCGAGAAGTCGCGCATCAGAAAATGTTTGAATCGGCGCTCTCGGCAATTCAGAACAACTTCCCACCAGGCAATATCGTATTAGACGAGTTCGCCCACGAGTTCTTTCATACGTCCTCTGAGGAAACCGCGGCGCCCAACGGTGCGTCGAGCTCACCCGGATACAAGCTACTCAGTTCGCAAAAGCTCTGGGAGTTCAGGCCCATGGCAGGCGAGCCCCATGGAGGTGATCCTGAGATGCCGCCGGCCAATCCGGAAGTGGCGTCGCAGTCTGGAAAGAAAGCGCACCCCGAGAAGTAGGACCCTCTCTTGGTAGTCCGCGCGCCGCGGGATCTGACTAGCAGGCAAAGGCACCGTTAGCATCGGTGCCTTTGTTAGGAGCTCGCGAAGTCGCTCGAACGAAAAAACCTCGACTCAGGGTTGTACGACGATAGCCGCGAGTTTCTTGAAAAGCTGAAGCGATCGGGACAAACCGTAAACATTCACGTTATTGGCTCGCTCCGATTGCGGATGACGTGAGCGCCGGCCCCGCACGCGGCAATTGCATCGGTCGCCGTCCTCGGCGCGTTTCAAGCAAGCCCCTGCGTCAAGGCCGCCCTGTCCGACCGCTTTTCCTACTAATGCGAAAGTCATGGCAGCAAGATCGGCATCACGTATGACCGCTACATCGCGTTCTACCGCCGCGTCAGCATCGCGGTTTGGGCTGGCTATAGTTATGGAAACCGTCATGCGTTCTTTGGCAACTTTTACCGACATTCCAGTCGCGTTCAATGCCCAGGGAATGAATGCACGAGTCTCTATCAAGGCTTCAATTTAAATACGACACCGCAACCAAGGTCATAATTGCACGTGTCGTCGCCACCGTACTCGGTCGTTCCGTAAAGATTTTCAGACGAGTCGATGGAAAGGGTCGCCACAGGATCCGCTCCGTCCTGTTTTCCGGTGAAACGGTACAATACTCTTTCGTTTCCGCTGGCATCCAGTTTGAATACGGTGCCGCAACCATTGCCGTTATTGCAGGCGTAGCCGCCCCCGTCCTCAGTTGTTCCGTAGAAATTGCCGGCCGCATCTTGAACGAGGCCGCCAAATGGCGCAGCACCGTCCGATCCGGCCGTAAAATTATACAGGACCGTTTCATTACCGTGCTCGTCGACTTTAAAGATCACTCCATCGTCGGCTTTTCCGCCGGCGTCGGTCGTTCCGTACAACGCACCGTTCGAATCCAGAAGGAGGGTATCGTCGGGGCCCGCACCGCCCGCGCCATCGATGGTGAATCGGTACAAGACCGTTTCGCGTCCATGTGGGTCGATTTTATAAACTATCCCGCACACGTAATACATCGTGCATGGTGCCGATCCGCATTCGGTCGTTGTGCCGTAAAGGTTCCCTTGCCGGTCGCGCACGACACCGCCATACGGAACGCACCCGTCGGCGGGGTCTCCGGCAAACGCGTACAGCACCGACTCGTAGCCCGACTTGTCAATTTTGAAAACGGTTCCACATCCCGCACCGTAGCAGCCGGTACTGCCGCCGGCTTGAGTCGTTCCGTAAAGGTTGCCTTTTGCGTCGCGTAATAAGCTCGAACGGGGGTACTCTCCATCCGCGGGGCCGCCCTCGAACGTGTGCAGCGTGATCACTCGACCGCGGGGGCTAAGTTTGTACACGGTGCCCTTCGCATACGGTCCGCCTTCATTCGTCGTGCCATAGAAATTTCCGTCGGAATCGCTCACCAGGCCGCCATCGGGATACGCTCGCTGACCGAATGGCACGTGTGCTGCAAAACGATACAACACGCGGTAGTGCCCACCGCCGATGCTTATCTTAAAGATCGTTCCATCCGGGTTGTAAACCGCATATTTTCCGATGCCACCGTTCCACGTCGTGCCGTAGGCGGTGTCGTTCACAAGCAGTAGGCTGCCAGAGGGATCGGCGCCATCGCGACCGTTCTCGAATGTGTGTAACACTTGAAACGATTGCGTCCCGGTTTCTTGAGTATCGCGGGCTCGGCCGATCGAGGAGAGTACGCCGGAGCCGCTCGGGCCAGAGCATGCGCTCACCCCTGATACGAGCAAAAGACAGAAAAACAAGCGCTGCCAGCGAAGTCGAGTGCGACCAACAGAAGTTGCCATTGCGGTACCTCACGAGCCCGAAAACTGCGCTACGAGAATGGTAACTACTATGAACATACCCTCGGCGTACCGAGGGCTAACCGCTCGTCCTAACCGGCGGCCTCGTCACCGCGTCTTTGAGTCCCCGGCTCGTCCCTTCGAATCCCGGCGAGTTTTGCGGAATCCTTTAGGTCGCCATTAGAGGCGCGGCCGCTATGTTTTTCAGGAGAGGCCAGATAACCAAACTACTACCAGTGTTACGCTGAATACGTTCTTGTGTCAAAGATCGCATTGAACCAGGGCGACCGAGCGTTCATGGATTTTGGTGTACAGAAGCTCTTAGGAACCCGAACTTGAGATTGACATCGAGTACGGGCATGCGTTTACGGGGTATTCCGGTGTTAAGATTCAACTACATCGGCGCGGGCATGGTCGTGCAGTTGCGATAAGAACTCTGCATTGCGGGCGGCTTCCGCATCTGGCTCCCGCTTTCTTCAGTGTCTTCGAGGCTCAATATTGCCGGCTGATCCGGCGGCCGAGCGTCGCGGATTCAATCGGAGAAAGTATCGGGGGTGGAGTTTAACGTTAGGCTCATTGATTCGCAGGGCTTGATTCGTACTTGGCGAGGCCGGATTTTCGACCGTCGTATTGCCGCGCCTAAGAGCGTTTCTTCTGTTTCGGCACTTTACCACCGGAGCGTCGCGCCTCGCTCAAGGCAATCGCGATTGCCTGTTTGCGGTTCTTCACGGGTTTTCCCGAGCGACCCGAGGTCAGTTTGCCGCGTTTCATTTCGTGCATCGTCCGCTTGACTTTTTTCCGAGCCGTCGTGCCATATTTGCGCTTGGCTTTCTTCCGAGAACCGACTGTTTTCCGACCGCTGCCTTTCTTACGAGCCGTCGGACTTTTGCGCGCGCTTCCAGAGCCGGTCTTTTTACGCGAACGGCCGATCGTTCTTACCGAACGTTTTGCGGTAGCGCTCTTCTTGCGCGTGCTCGACTTCTTTCTAGGCATACGATTCGTCCTTTCTATGCAGGCCCGTAGACTGAACTAACCATTGACCACCGTGCCACCATTAACGTGAACCGTTTGTCCGGAGATATACGATGCATCATCCGAGGCTAAGAAAATGACGGCGGCAGCCACTTCGTACGGTTGCCCTGGGCGTTTCATCGGCGTATCCGCGCCAAACGTGGCGACATCTTCAGCCTTGAAGGTGGCGGCGATCAGCGGCGTCCAGATTGGGCCGGGCGCTACGGCGTTCACCCGTATTCCGCGGTCAACAATCGCATTCGATAGCGCGCGGGTGAAGGAAACCAAAGCGCCCTTCGTCGCCGAATAATCGATGAGCTTCGGACTCCCTTCGTAGGCGGTGATCGAGGCGATGTTAATGATCGACGAACCACGCTTGAGATACTTTAACGCTTCTTGCACCGTAAAAAATTGAGAGAAGACATTGGTACGAAACGTTTGTTCGAGCTGTTGCGGCGAAATATCCTCGGGCCGCTCCTGCGGATGTTGCTCGCCGGCGCCATTGACGAGAACATCGAGCCGTCCAAACCTTTCAATCGTTTTCTGAATGAAGCCTCGAGCGGTGCGCTCCTGGCCAATATCTCCAACGAGCAGCTCGCACTGGCGGCCTTTACTCTGAACGAGGCGGCGGGTTTCGTTTGCATCATCGTCTTCCTCGAGATAGGCGATTGCGACGTCGGCGCCTTCCTTTGCCGCAAGAATTGCGACGGCTCGGCCGATGCCACTATCGCCGCCCGTTACCAATAGAACACGGTCAGTCAACCGATTGGACCCCGGGGTCTTCGATTCGGACTGGGGCTGAGGCGCCAACTCCTTCTGATGTCCCGGCTGATGATCCTGATGTTGGGCTGGCAGTGTCTTCGTCTCGCTCATGAAAGCTGGTGTACCCACGCCGCGCGAACGTTATTCCGCGTTCGCGACATATAGCCGCGCACTTGGCCCCGGCCCGCGGATACGTTGTAACCGCTTCGTGGGCCGCATTTGTTCCTGAATAGTTAGAGCGATTCTACGTACGCGGCGACATCGCGAACCTGCGCCGTTGTGAGGAACTTTGGATAGAGCTTGGGCATGGGTGGCTGGGGGTCTTCGATCCACGAAACGAGGGCGCCGTAACCCTGTCGCGACGATTCGTGCCGCAGCGAAGGGCCGACGACGCCCCCCTCGCCGTTTGAACCGTGACAGGTCGAGCAGTTAGCGTCGAAGACCCGCGAGCCGGCCAGCCGGTCCCCGCCAATCGTCGCGCCCGAACCGCCTGCAACGGCATTAGATTCGTACGTCGCCGTGCTGCAGGCAACCAGTATCAGCGTAAACAGCGCGCTCAGCGCGTTGGCCACGAAACGCATCTCTCTACGAGAGTGTACCCACGCCTCGAGCGGGTAAATAATCCTACGATGAAGCTTGCGGCGGCCGCGCTAGCGTTGCTTGCCGTCGTCCCCGTCCGCACTCGGGCGGCCGACGAGGGCCCCTCCCTCTACGCCACTTTCTGTGCATCATGTCACGGCAACAGCGGTCAGGGTTCCGCGGTCGCACCCGCATTGATCGGTAAATCCGCCGCCGATGTCCACTTTATGCTCGACTCCGGACGAATGCCCGCATCGGTACCTTATGTCAACGATATACCTCGCGCGCCGCGTTTCACCCAAGCGCAGATCACGCACATTGTGCGGTACGTGCTGAGCTTTTCGCCGCACCCGCCGGACGCATCGCTGCCCCTTGTGATGCCCGGCGACATCAACCGCGGCCGCGAGCTTTTCGCTGAAAACTGCGCGCAGTGTCACGGGTCGTCGGGGGACGGAGCTTCGGTTGGATCTAACGATGTCGCGCCGTCGCTTTCTACTGCCACCGTCTTTCAAGTTGCCGAAGCCATACGTGCCGGCCCGGGCGTCATGCCGCGTTTTGGAACCGACGTTCTGAGCGACCAAGACGTAGACGACATCGCTCGCTACGTGAACTTCGTGGAGACGCACGGGAACGCTCCTAACGGGCCCAACGCCGGCGGTTTTCCGCTCGCGCACGTCGGGCCCGTCGCCGAAGGATTCGTGGCGTGGCTCTTTGGATTAGGCGCGCTGGTACTAATTATCCGCGCCATCGGCACTGCCGGACCGGACGCTTAACTCAAGCCCGCGCGCTTTCGGCGCCGAGCCGCCAGAAGCAGAGCAGCATTCCGACGAGGCCCGCGACTGCGAGTAAAGGCGACCAGAGCATCCCCGTGAGTAGCGCGAGCGTGCAGAGTGCAATCAAGATCGGCCACGGACTCGCGACGGTAAAGACTCCGAGATCGTCGCCGGCGACCTCTTCGCTGCTCTGATTCGGATCGTCGCCTTCGACATTAGCGTCGCGTTCGGCAAGCACCGCATAGCCTGCGGCAAATGTCAATGCGGTGGCCATCACGGCAAGAAGCGCGGTCCCCGCGCCCTCTTCGTGCGCGACGAAAAAGTACGTCACCGCGATAACGAGACCAAAGAGCGCGGCAATGCCGAATAGACCGACGAACGATTTCACGTCGACTGCATCAAATCCCACGCGGGGCGGCGGCTACGCACCGGTGGCAACTCGTCGAAGTTGAACTCAGGCGGCGGCGAGGACGTCATCCATTCCAAGGAGTATCCGCCCCACGGATTAGCCGGGACCGGCGCGCGTTTCCGAACGGAAACCAGCACGTCGATGAAAAATAGCACGACCCCCAGCGCCATGAGCAGCGACCCAGCCGTCGCAATTGCGTTGAGCGCCGGCAGGTGCCCGATCGGCGGATACGTGTAGACGCGCCGGGCCATTCCCTCCATGCCCATGAATCCCATTGGAATGAAGGTGGCGTTGAAACCGACAAAGAGCAGTACAAAAACCCATCGTCCAATCCGCTCGCCGAGCCTTACTCCAAACATTTTCGGAAACCAAAAGTAGAGCGCACCGAAGAGCGCAAACATGCTGCCACCGCCGATGGTGTAGTGGAAGTGTTGCACGAGGAAGTAGCTGTCGTGGACCTGATAATCGATAGGGGGCGAGGCGACCATGACCCCCGTGATTCCTCCGATCAAGAAGTTCAGCATGAACCCGATCGCAAACAGCATCGGCACCGCGAACTCGATCGATCCCTTCCACATCGTTCCGATCCAGTTTACGAACTTTACGCCGGTCGGCACGGCGATTAGAAACGACATCCCCGAAAAGAACAAGTTGCTGACGGCACCGGTGGTGAACATGTGATGTGCCCAGACGCCGAGCGAGAGCCCGGCGATCGCGAAAGCGGCGATCACCATCCCGACGTACCCGAAGACCGGCTTGCGCGAAAACGTTGCGACAATTTCGGTGACGACGCCGAAGTATGGGAGAATCATCACGTAGACTTCCGGATGGCCGAAGAACCAAAAGAGATGCTGGTAGAGGATGGGATTACCGCCATAAGCAGGGTCGAAGAAGCGACCGCCCATATGACGTTCGATCAACGACATCGCGAAAACGGCTGCCAGCGACGGAAAGGCCATCAAAATCAGAAGTCCCGTCGCGACGATCTCCCAAGTGAAGATCGGTATCCGCCACATCGTCATTCCCGGGGCGCGTAGCAAGAAAATCGTCACCATGAGATTGATGGCGGTGATAATCGTTGAAATGCTTGCCATCAACAGGCCGACGAACCACAGGTCCTGTCCCGCGCCGCTCCCTTCGAAAATCCCGCTGAGCGGAGCATAGGCCGTCCAGCCGGTGGCGGCGGCGCCCCCGTAGGTCGCCAGGCCGGCAAACACGGTAATTCCGCCCAGGACGAAGAGCCAGAGCCCGGTGGCGTTGAGCCGCGGAAAGGCGACGTCGGGTGCGCCGATTTGGAGGGGAACCAAATAGTTCGCAAGACCGATTCCAAATGGTGCGATGACGAAGAAAATCATCGCCGTCCCGTGCAGCGTAAAGACCTGATTGTAGAAGTGAGGACCGAGCAGCGAGTTTTCCGGCACCGCGAGTTGCGCCCGGATAAGGATTGCCAGTACGCCGGCCACTACGAAGAAGACCATCGTGGCCACGACGTACATGATGCCGATCTTTTTATGGTCGGTAGTGGTCAGCCACTCGATCACGATGGCACTTCTTTAGTGGCGAGGAAGCGCCGGTACGCGGCCGGCGAAACGACCTGTACAAAAAAGGTCATCCACGCGTGGTCGAGTCCGCAAAACTGCGCGCATCGCGAGAGGAATCGGCCCACGCGGTTAGGCCGGAGGTCGAAAACGTTGGTCATGCCCGGGATCGCGTCGCGCTTAAAGAGGAATGCCGGAACCCAAAAGGAGTGCGTCACGTCAGCCGAGCGAAGGTCGATCTCCGTTCGCTCGCCGAGCGGCAGATAGAGTGTTGGCGGCATCGCCGGAGTACCCACGGTCGTCTTACCATTGGGATATTCGAAGCGCCACGACCAGCGAAACGCCGTGACGGCGACGCGGTTCGGCGAAGCGGCGGCGATGTGGTCGACCCCCGTCTCGATCGCCAGGGTCACGCCAAAGAGTCCGAACACCATCAAAAGTGGGATGGCGACGTAGAGCAGTTCGAGCGGCGGGTTCCCGCTGAACTGCTCGGGTTGCGCGTCGCTCCTTCGGCGATATGCGACAAGGCACCAGAAGATGCACGCGTAGACGAAGACGCCAACAAAGATTCCCGCTCCCAGGAAGACGTACCAATCCGTGCGCATCGCAACGCCATGGCTCGACGCCGGATTCGTCAACCACTCCACGTGCGAACTCTTACCCAAATCGGAGGTGTAAAAAAAAAGATCGCCGGGTAGCTACGACGCATGGCTACCTCGGCGAATGCTAGGGCCCGGTCGCTTGCGCCGTTGCCGGTTCGCGCACATCCGCTGGTCTTGGGCGTCGTTCTATTCCTCGCTTCGGAGTTGATGTTCTTTGCGGCGTTGTTTGCCGCGTACTACGAGCTGCGCGCGAACCGTGCCCAGTGGCCGCCCCCGATGGTACGCCTCGATACCTACGAGGCAGGTTTTGGCACGTTGCTGCTCTTTGCCGCCTCGGCCGTCATGGTGCTGGCCACGCGGGCGATGGATGGTAGACGCTTTCGCGCCGCGCGCTGCTGGACGGTCAGCGCCATTGTGGCCGCGATTGGCTTCGTGCTCGTGGCAGTTCACGGCTATTCGAAGGACGCGTTTACGATCGCCACCAACGCGTACGGCTCGATCTACTATGCGATGACGGGCTTCCACTTGCTGCACGTGATCGCAGGCATCGGCATCCTCATCGCGCTCTTGGCTGGGATGCGCAGCCGCGCGCTATCGGCAAACCAACGTGCCGGCGCCGAAGCGATGACGTACTATTGGCACTTCGTCTTCATCGTCTGGCTGGGTATCTTCGGAACGGTCTATTTCGTGCGATGAAGAAGCACGCCGCGATTGCGACCGCGCTGATCCTGGCTATCATCGGCAGCGGGCTGTTCATCGCCGCCTACTTCACTGGCGGTGACCGCCTCTACGAGGGTCTATCGCTTGCATTAGCCGCGGCTGGGCTCTGCGCGGCGGCGCTGGGGTGGGCCTTTTGGATCGTTCCTAACGAGCAGGTGGTGGATGAAATCGTAACCTATCCGTCGTCGCCGGGCGAACGCGCCGCCGAGAGCGGCGAAGCGGCCGAGGAGCTGCGCCAGATCGGCCGCCCGCGTATGCTCGTAGCGTTGCTCGGCGCCGCTCTCGCCTCGTTCGCGGCAGCGCTGATCGTTCCGATTCGTTCCCTTGGCCCGGCTCCGGATCGCCTCCTGTTTCATACCCGCTGGCGAAAAGGCGATCGAATCGTGCGCGAGGATGGAAGCCTGGTGCGAGTTGACGACCTCAATGTCGACTCCGCCGTTACGATCTTCCCCGAAGATGCGCTTGGCGACTCGCAGTCCCAGGCCACGCTCATCCGGTTGCCCGGCGACGTCGGGGCGAGTGCCGATGGCTACATCGCCTACTCGCGACTCTGCACGCACGCCGGCTGCCCGGTGGCACTCTATCGCGCCGCATCGAAGGAACTGCTCTGTCCTTGCCATCAATCGGTCTTTGACGTCGTTGATAACGGGGCAGTCGTCTCAGGTCCCGCAGATCACGCGCTGCCGCGTTTACCCATCGAAGTCGGCAGCGACGGGATTCTTCGTGCAACCGGCGACTTTCCCGAAGCCGTCGGCCCGGGCTTTTGGGAACGCGGATGACCAATATCGAACGCTTCTTGCTGTGGTTGGACGACCGTCTGGGGACGGCGCACTTTGTGCGTCACGCGCTGCGCAAAGCCTTTCCGGATCATTGGTCGTTCATGCTCGGCGAGATCAACATGTACGTTTTCGGAGTGCTCGTTGCAACCGGAACGTTTCTGGCGCTCTTTTTCGATCCGAACGCCTCGCGAGTGGTTTATCGCGGGCCCTATTCTTTGCTCGATGGGGTGCGCATGTCGCATGCGTACGCGTCCGCGCTGGCGCTGAGCTTCGAGGTGAACGCCGGTCTACTCGTTCGCCAGATCCACCACTGGGCGGCCTTGATCTTCGTCGCGGGCATCCTCGTGCACATGGGTCGAATTTTCTTCACGGGAGCATTTCGCAAGCCACGCGAGATCAACTGGATCATTGGGGTGCTGCTCTTCTGGCTTGCCTTGTTCGCCGGTTTCACAGGCTATTCGCTTCCCGACGATCTCCTAAGCGGAATCGGCCTGCGCATCGCCGTTTCCGTGGCGCTTTCGGTTCCGATCGTCGGGACGTGGCTAACCTTTTTCCTGATCGGTGGCGCCTATCCAACGGCGCAGCTCATTCCGCGGCTCTTCGTCTTGCACATCTACCTCGTGCCGGCGGCGATCGCCGCATTGATCGTTGCCCACCTCATCGTCGTCTGGCGTCAGAAGCACTCGCAGTTTCCCGGGCCCGGACGCACCGAGCACAACGTCGTCGGCTCGCCGCTCGTTCCGCGCTATGCGGCCAAATCGGTTAGCCTGCTGCTTGCAGTGATCGCCGTGCTTGCCGCACTCGGCGCGCTCGTTCAGATCAATCCGATTTGGCTGTGGGGACCATACGACCCATGGAGAGCGGTCAGTCCAGCTCAACCGGATTGGTACATCGGCTGGCTCGAGGGCGCGCTTCGAATGGGGCCGCCCTGGGCGCTGCACTTATGGGGCCACACGGTGCCCTCGCCGTTTTGGCCGGCGGTGTTGTTACCGGGTATTCTCTTTGTATTGCTGCTCGTCTGGCCGTGGATCGATGCGGCGCTGCGTAAAGATCGAGCCTCGCACCAACTGCTCGACAATCCGCGCGACGTGCCGTGGCGGACCGCGCTGGGTGTGGCGATACTTATATTTGCTCTCGGACTGACGCTCGCCGGCAGCGACGACGTCCAGGCTCGATACGTGCACATTCCGATCACGACGCTGACGGTGTTCTATCGCTTCTTTTGCCTGGTCGGTCCAGTCGCCGGCTTCGGCGTCGCCTATCTGCTTGCGAGCGAGCTGCGAGCCCGCGGTGGGGTGCATAAAGCTCCCCGCGTCCGGCTGCGCCGCAATGCACGTGGCGGATTCGAAGAGGAGCCACTCAAGTGAGCCGGATCGCTGCTTCCACATACTTTCTCGGTACCTCGGTGCTCACCGGCGTGGGAGCCGTCGCTCCGCCGCTCGATCGCCTGGCCGATACGTTTTTCGCCTGGCATATGCTGCAGCATCTCGTGATGCTTTATCTCGTTTCGCTCTTGCTGGTGCTCGCTCGTCCGTTCGAGCTCTACACGCGGATTGCCGGAAAACAGGCCGTCGCAGTACTCGCGCGCACAACGCGCCCTCTCTACGCAATCCCGTGGCCGCCGGTTGCTCTTTGCATGCTGGCGGCGACGCTCTGGTTGACTCATTTCTCACCGCTCTACGAAGCCGCGCTCGAGCATCCAATCCTCCATGTCGGCGAGCATCTGCTCTATCTGATCGCCGGCGTCGCGTTTTGGCTCCCGGTTCTGGCGCCCCCGCCGCTGCGCCCATCCAGTTATCCGGCGCGGCTGCTCTACCTCGCGCTCGCACTTCCCCTGGGCGCTTTCCTCGGAATGGTGATTGAAAGCGCGCCCAAGCCGCTCTACGCACATTACATTTCCGTGCTGGGGTCGGTTTCCGCGGCCCTCGCTGACCAGCGCGCCGCGGCCGCGGTGATGTGGATACTGGGCGGCCTCGTCGTCTTCAGTGCCTTTCTATTGACGCTTGGTGCTTGGGCGCGCCGTGAAGCCGGCGCGGAACCAGCGTGACGCGATTGGTCGCCTTGGCCGTCACACTGTTGGCCCTCGTGACGCCGCGCGCACCGTCATATACCGATGCGCAGGCGACGCAAGGCCAGATCCTCTTTTACGAAAACTGCGCGGAATGTCACGGCGCGAGCCTGGAAGGAAAGATTGGACCGGCGCTCGCGGGCGGCGGCAGCAACGTGCAATGGGAAACGGTCAGTTACGTGTGGGAGTACATGACCGCGCACATGCCGGCCGGGAACGCGGCCGGGCTCAGCAGCGATGAGTACGTTAAAATTATGGCCTTCCTGCTGAAGATGCACGGAAATCCGCCCGCGGGTGCGTTGACACCCCAAGCAGCGGACGCTTCGAAAGCACCGATGGGGCCATGAAACGCGCGCTGTTTTTCGCGGCACTGCTTGCAACTGCAGGTTGCTCGTCTAACGGCACCCCGCATGCGACTCCAGCGTGGGAGCCGGTCAGCGACGCCCGTCTGCGAGGCGCGAACGCCGACGACGGGTGGTTGATGTACCTCCGCACCTACGACGCACACGCACACGTGCCGTTCGACCAAATCAATGCTTCGAACGTGGGCAGACTTCACGTCGTCTTCGCGCACGAGGTCTCGATTCCCGAGGGATACGAGGCGCCGCCGATCGTCAGCGGCCGGACGATGATTGTTACCACGCCGCTCAACCGCGTGTACGCCCTCGATGCGGTTACCGGAAGGCAGCTCTGGGAGTACGATCGCGTCATTCCTAAGATAGCGCTGCGCACGGTCTGCTGCGACATGGTCAACCGCGGCGTTGCGCTCTATGGAAATAACGCCTATATGGCGACCCTGGACAATCACGTTCTAGCAATTGATGCGCGGAACGGAAAAATCGTATGGGACCAAACACTTGCGCCGCCGGGGGTCGGTTACGCAATGACCGCCGCGCCGCTGGCCGTCAATGGAAAAATCATCGCCGGGGTCGCTTGCGGCGAGTACGGGAGGCGCGGCTTTCTCGTTGCGCTAGACGCGACAACCGGCGCGCAGCGGTGGCGTTTTTACACGGTTCCGGCTCACGGCCAACCCGGTGGCGAGACATGGCCCGGCAATACCTACCAACGCGGGGGGGCATGCCCGTGGATGACGCCAAGTTACGATCCCGCTACCAACACGCTGTTTGTCGGCACGAGCAACCCGTCGCCGTGGCTCTGGCTCGAGCGGCCTGGGGCGAACCTCTATACCGATTCTATCCTCGCGCTCGATCCCGACTCCGGCAGGCTCAAGTGGTACTTTCAGCAGACGCCCAACGATCCGTGGGACTACGACGCGACGGCGACACCGCTGCTTGTCGATGTACGGCTCGGTGGAAAATACCGTCACGCGCTCTTCCAGGCGGCGCGTAATGGGTGGCTCTATCTGCTCGACCGTACGAACGGTTCGCTAATCTATATGAAACGCTATACCATGGCAACATCGGTCACCGGGTACGACCGTGGGCATCGGATCGGGATCGTTAATGCATCGCTCAAACCGCGAATCGGCCAAACGATCTTTACCTGCCCGGCCTTTTTCGGGGCCGACAATTGGTGGTCGTACGCACTCGATCCATCCACGCACTACACCTTCGTTCCAACCATGCGTACCTGCATGAAGCTGAGCGGCGAACAACCGCCGAAGGTGTTTCACAACGGTGCGGGCGCCCTGGACGAGGGTTTTGCGGTCGAGCCGGTGCCCGGGGCGTTCGGATGGGGTGCGCTCCAAGCCTTCGATGTTCGCACTGGTCGTCGCGTGTGGAGCAAAGAGACGAAGTTCCCGTGGACCGACGGGACGCTCTCGACCGGTGGCGGCCTCGTCCTCAGTGGCACCCCCGACCGAAAGTTCTATGCCTTCGACGCCCGAACCGGAAAAGTGCTGTGGAGGTTTCTAGCCCGCTCGGGTTTCGTCGGACAGCCGATCAGCTATCGTATCGATGGCAAGCAGTATATTGCCGTGCAGAGTGGCTACGGCGGCGTTGCGCCGTTTTGGGGCGGAAAGAAAGTCGCCCCATTGTTCCGCCGCATTCCCCTGGGCGGAACACTCTACGTTTTCAGTCTCTGACGCCCGCGGCATTGGTAACGCGTATGAAGTTATTGATTACGATGTTACGCATTGCGATTGTGCCGCGTTAGATAGCGCGCAACCGAGTAAGTGCCAGCCACTTTGCGTGAGAAACCAGCACTGCGGGTAGGATTAGCGATAGTGAGCTCGCGCGCGCTTGGAGAAAAAACCTGGATCATTGCCGAGGGTTACATCCCAGCCTGGAGCAACGGGCCCGAACCTGAATTCACAAGCCATGAAACGGCCTGCATACTTAACCCGTCGGACGACGACGCGCATGTCGAAATCACGGTATTCTTTAAAGACAGGGAGCCGGTCGGTCCCTACCGAGTGACGGTGCCCGCACGCCGGACGCTCCATCAGCGATTCAATGACCTCGCCGATCCAGCGCCCATTCCGCGAGGTACGGATTACGCCAGCGTCATTGTTTCCGACGTGCCGATTGTTGTGCAGCACACGCGGCTCGACTCGCGGCAAGATAAGAACGCGCTCATCACGACCGTCGCATATCCCGCGCATTAGTAATTAGTAAGGAGGAGTACTTCGTGCCCACGGTTGGTGATTTCTTGATCGAGCGTCTTGCTGCGTGGGGCGTGCGACGTATTTACGGGTATCCGGGCGATGGCATCAACGGAATCATCGCTGCGATCGATCGCTTTCAAAAGAAGCGCGACGACGGAGGCATTGATTTTATCCAAGTCCGCCACGAAGAACAGGCGGCATTCATGGCGACCGCGCATGCAAAGTTCACGGGCGAGTTGGGTGTGTGCCTAGCGACGTCGGGACCGGGTGCCATCCATTTGCTCAACGGCCTCTACGATGCCAAGGGCGATCACGTGTCGGTACTGGCGATCGCCGGGCAGGCGGCAACGTCCGCGATGGGCAGCGAGTACCAGCAGGAAGTCGATCTCCAGAATCTCTTCAAGGATGTCGCGAGCGAGTACCTAGCCACGATTGCGGCGCCCGCTGCCGTACGCCATTGCATCGATCGCGCCGTGCGGGCGGCACTAGCGGCTAAAACCGTGACGGCGCTTATCTTTCCAAAGGACATCCAAGAAGACGATGCGGTAATTCATCCTCCCCACAAGATGAACTTCACGATGTCGTCGACCGGGATCGCGCCCGCGCGGATGCTTCCGTACGAGCGAGACTTGCAGCGCGCGGCCGAGGTGCTCAATGCGGGTGAAAAGGTTGCGATCCTCGCGGGCGCAGGTGCGTTCGGCGCGGAGAGCGAGCTGATCGCCGTGGCGGACGCCCTGCTGGCGGGATGCGCGAAGGCACTGCTGGGAAAGGCGGTGTTACCGGACGATCTTCCTTGGGTGACGGGAACGCTCGGCCTGCTCGGCACGCGCGCTTCGAGCGACATGATGCAAAACTGCGATACGCTCCTGATGGTCGGAACGAACTACCCGTACTCGCAGTTTCTGCCGAAAGAGGGCTCCGCTCGCGGTGTTCAGATCGACGTCGCCGGCGAGCGCCTCGGCATCCGCTTTGCCACTGAGGTGAATCTACAGGGCGACGCACGCAACACGCTTGCGGCATTGCTGCCATATCTCGAGCGCAAATCGGACACGTCTTGGCGCGAGAAGATCGTCAAGGATCGCAAGCAGTACGACGACGTGCTGGATAGCCGGGCGCAAGTCGAAGGGCATCCGATCAATCCGGCGCTCATTTTCGACGCGCTCGACGAGCGTATTCCGGCGAGTGCCATCGTAACGGCCGATGCCGGCACGTCAACGAATTGGGCCGCCCGTCGCCTGCACATGCGCAAGGGCATGAAGTTCTCGCTTTCAGGTGGACTTGCGACGATGGGTTCGGCCGTACCGTACGCCATCGCGGCGAAGTTCGCGTTTCCGGAGCGCGTCGCGATCGCGCTGACCGGCGACGGTGCAATGCAAATGAACGGTATCAACGATCTGATTACCGTCAAGCGCTACTGGCAGCGCTGGAGCGATCCGCGCTTGATTTTCTGTGTCGCCAATAACGACGATCTCAACCAGGTCACGTGGGAGATGCGCATCCAGACGGGCGTCCCGAAGTATCCCGGGTCCCAAGATCTCCCGAGTTTCCCCTATGCACAGTACGCGGAGCTTTTGGGTTTCCAAGGGATTCGCGTTGATAATCCGCGCGACATCGCGGGAGCCTGGGATGCTGCGCTTGCCGCAGATCGGCCAACAGTTCTCGAGTTCGTCACAGATGCGGAGATCGCGATGCTGCCCCCGCACGTGACGCCGGAGCTCGCGAAGTCGTTCGCCAGCGCGGCGATTAAAGGCGATCCGGACGAGGGGCCAATGATCGTCCAGTCGGTCAAAGGCATCCTCGCCGGCATGTTCCCGACGCATGGCGGCGGGGGACAGGAGTGATTACACCGGCAACTCTGGGCTCCCGAAAGCGCGGAGCGCATCTTAGACTTGCCACGTATCGAATTCCGACTGAGTGTCAGAGGGAATCGGACGGAACTGCTGTTTGGGACGCCACAACGATGGTGCTCGTCGAAATCGAATTCGGCGGCCACACGGGAACGGGCTGGACGTACGGCTCGCGCGCCGCAGCGACGCTGATTGAAGAAAAGTTACGCTCCGTGGTGGAGCGTGAGGATCCGCTCTCGGTGCGCGAGATTTGGGCCAAGCTCAATGCGGCGGTTCGCAACGACGGCCGCTCCGGGATTGCCTCATACGCGATCAGCGCGATCGATGTCGCGCTTTGGGATCTGCACGCGCGCCTGTTCGATGTGCCGCTTTGCGACCTGCTCGGCCGAGTGCGCGACGAAGTGATGGTCTACGGCAGCGGCGGCTTCACGTCGTACGATCTCGCGACGTTGCGCGATCAGCTCGGTGGCTGGACGTCCGAAGGTATGCGCGCGGTGAAGATGAAGGTCGGACGCGATCCTGCAGCCGATCCCATGCGCGTCCAAGCCGCGCGCACCGCAATTGGACCAGATGCCGAGCTTTTCGTCGACGGCAACGGCGGATATAGCGTCGAGCAGGCGATCGCGATCGCGCGGCACTTCGCCGATAGCGGCGTCACGTGGTTCGAGCAGCCGGTCGACCATCGCGATCTGCGAGGCACGGCCCGCGTGCGCGAGCACGCGCCGCCCGGCATGGCGATCAGCTCGGGTGAGTATCTCACGGACACGTCGGGCGCACCATCGGTCGCTGATGTCGTCGACGTCTTGCAGGCCGATGCGACGCGGTGCGGAGGTTACACGGGTTTCTTGGCGATCGACGGATTTTGCGAGACCGTTCGCAAACCGCTCTCCACGCACTGCTCGCCGATGCTGCACCTGCATGTCGCCGCCGCAGCCCTGCGTGTGCGGCACATGGAGTACTTCTACGATCACGCGCGCATCGAGAAAATGCTCTTCGACGGATTCATCGCGCCGGTGGGCGGCCGGCTGCGGCCCGATCGCACGAGAGCCGGTCACGGATTGACGTTCAAGCGCGCAGACGCGCTGAAGTACGAGGTGTAACGCGTCGTGATCGATCTCATCGGCGGCATTGAGGGACGCACGGTGAAGCGCGTCGAACGCGAGCAGGCGCCACCCGGCGTGCGGCCCGACCAACTTGGGGAGTGGCGGGGCGATGCCGAGTCGTTATGCGCGCAGCTGCGCGAACGCATCGAAGGGGAGGTTCGCTTCGATGACGGCTCGCGCGCGTTGTACGCGACGGATGCCTCGAACTACCGGCAGATACCAATTGGGGTCGTCGTGCCGAAGACGGAGCAAGACGTCATTGCGACACTTGAGATCGCACGGCGGCACGGCGCGCCAATCCTAGCGCGCGGCGGCGGCACATCTCTCGCGGGGGAGTGCTGCAACGTTGCCGTGGTAATGGATTTCTCCAAGTATCTCAATCGGATTCTCGAGATCAATGCGGCCGAGCGATGGGCGCGCGTGCAGCCCGGAGTGGTGCTCGACGACCTGCGCAAGGCGGCCGGCAAATACGGGCTCACCTACGGGCCCGATCCGGCGACGCATACCCACAACACCCTCGGCGGAATGATCGGTAATAACTCGTGCGGCATGCACGCGCAAATGGCGGGCAAAACCGAGGAAAACGTTTTCGAGCTCGACATCCTTACCTACGATGGCGTGCGCATGAGCGTCGGGCCGACGTCCGCCGAGCAGCTCGAAACATACTGCGCGCGCGACGACCGGATTGGCGAGATCTATTGTGGATTACGCGCGATCCGTGACCGGTACGCAAGCGAGATTCACGAGCGTTTTCCGGACATCCCACGGCGGGTCTCGGGATATCCGCTCGAAGAGCTGCTGCCTTCGCACGGATTCAATGTCGCCCGTTCGCTCGTAGGCACAGAGTGCACCTGCGTCATCGTGCTTTCGGCCAAGGTCAAATTGATTGAGAATCCCAACAAGCGCTGTATCCTCGCGCTCGCGTTCGAGGATGTCTATCATGCCGGCGATGCCGTTCCGCGGGTAAACGGGCACAAGCCGATCGCGCTCGAAGGGTTGGATCACCAGCTGCTCGATTACATGCAGCTCAAAAACTTCCACACCAACGACGAATGGCTGCTCCCGACAGCGAACAATCGCGCCAAGGGTTGGCTGATGTGCGAGTTCGGACGCGTCGACGATCTCGATGGCGCGATCGCCGCGGCAAAGGCGTGCCAAGAGGATTTGCTTGCCAACGGCGCGATCGATTCACGGCTCATCGTCAACGAAGAAGAGCAAAAGGAACTCTGGAAGGTTCGCGAGTCCGGGCTCGGTGCGACCGCGAAGGTGCCGAACGAACCCGCGTTCCATCCGGGTTGGGAGGATTCGGCGGTCCCGCCGGATCGCGTTGGCGGGTATTTACGCGAGCTGCGTGCACTGTACGATAAGTATGGCTACAAGGCCGCGCTTTACGGACACTTCGGACAGGGCTGCATCCATTGCCGCGTCTCGTTCGAACTCGACACGGCGCAAGGTATTGCACGTTGGCGTTCCTTCATGAATGAGGCGTCGCGGGTGATCCGCCGCTACGGCGGGTCGCTCTCGGGCGAACATGGCGACGGCCAAGCCCGCGGCGAATTTCTGCCGATCATGTATGGCGAAACGATCGTTGAGGCGTTCCGCGAATTCAAGCGACTTTGGGATCCGCAAGGAAAGATGAATCCCGGGAAGGTCGTCGACGCCTATGCGATCGATACCAACCTGCGCGAGGGTCCGTACTACCGCCCGCATCAGCCGCAGACGCATTTTAGTTTCCAGCCGAATGATCACGGATCGTTTGCGTATGCCGCCAATCGCTGCGTCGGCGTTGGGAAGTGCCGTAGGCACGAGAACGGCACGATGTGCCCGTCGTACCGGGTCACGCGCGAAGAGAAGCATGCGACGCGTGGACGCGCGCGACTGCTCTTTGAGATGCTCGAAGGCGCGCCGCTGAAGGACGGCTGGAAATCCGACGCGGTGTTCGATGCGCTCGATCTCTGCCTGGCATGCAAAGGCTGTAAGGGCGAATGCCCCGTGAACGTCGACATGGCGACGTATAAAGCGGAGTTCCTCTCGCACTACTACGCGGGACGGCTACGGCCGGTATGGGCTTACGCCTTTGGCTTGATCCCTTGGTGGGCGCATCTCGGCTCGCGTGTCGCTCGCCTGGCGAACGCGATTACCCAGACGCCCCCGTTTGACTCACTGGCCAAGCTGGCGGTTCGCATGGCACCGCAGCGGCGGATCCCGCCGTTCTCTACACGCTCCTTCCGCGACTGGTATCGTAAACATCGCGGCAGCGCGCGGCCGAACGCCGGTAAAAAGCGCGTAATTCTCTGGGCCGACACGTTCAATACCTACTTCCACGCCGAAACCGCGCAGCACGCGGTTGAGGTGTTGGAGACTGCAGGTTACGATGTCGTCGTGCCGGAGCGCACGCTCTGTTGTGGCCGGCCGCTCTACGATTACGGCATGCTCGGGCTGGCCAAGACGATGCTGCGCGAGATCATGGATACGCTTCGGCCGGAGATCGAGGCCGGAACGACGATCGTCGGCCTCGAGCCGTCATGCGTCAGCGTGTTTAAGGATGAGCTGCTCAACCTCTATCCCAACGACCGAGACGCGCAACGTTTGAGCGAGCAGGTGATGATGTTCGGCGATTTCCTCGCGCAGGATGTCGCGTGGCAGCCGCCGCGCCTCGACAAGCGCGCTACGGTCCACGCTCACTGTCATCACAAGTCGGTGTTGGGCACGGAAGGCGACGCGAAGGTGCTCGAAAGGATGGGCGTCGACGCAAACTGGCTCGACGACGGATGTTGCGGCATGGCGGGCGCGTTCGGCTTCGAGGCAGGCGAGCACTACGACGTCTCGATGCGAGCGGGCGAGCTCGCGTATCTGCCGCAGGTGCGCGCAACCGCGCGGGATCAACTTATCGTCAGCGATGGGTTCTCTTGCCGCGAACAGGTTATGCAGACGACGGATCGTCAGGTGCTGCATCTTGCCGACGTGTTGTGGCTCGCGTTGCAACCCAAATCGGTTGCCGGGGAACGTCCCGAATTGCTCGCGATGCCCGATAGGCAGGCGGTTCGTTCGCATGCTCGGCGCGATTTCGCCGTCGGCGCCGCACTCGCTGGGGCACTCGCAGTAGTCGCAGGCTATTGGCTGTGGAGGAAACCCTCGTGAGGCGGATCGCCGTCGTGACCGGTGCGTCGGCCGGTGTTGGCCGAGCTATCGTCCGGGAGTACGCGCGCAAAGGATTCGACATTGGCCTCATCGCGCGCGGAACTGACGGTTTAGAGGCTGCCAAGCACGAGGTCGAAGAACTGGGAGGCCGCGCCGTCGCCGTACCCACCGACGTGGCCGACGACGCGGCGGTCGAAATTGCCACCGATACGATCGAGCGCGAGCTCGGGCCGATCGAGGTGTGGACCAACGTCGCGTTCTCCAACGTTTTTGCCGAGTTCAAGGATTTAACGGCGCAAGAGTACCGGCGCATCACGGAGGTCTCATATCTGGGTTTCGTGCATGGCACGATGTCGGCGATGAAACGCATGCTGCCACGCGACCGCGGGACGATCGTACAGATCGGCTCGGCGCTCGCCTATCGAAGCATCCCGCTCCAGGCCGCGTACTGCGGCGCGAAGTCCGCGATCCGGGGGTTTACCGATTCGATCCGATGCGAGCTGGTCCATCAGAAAAGCAGCGTAAAGATTACGATGGCGATTCTGCCGGCCGTCAATACCCCGCAGTTCTCCTGGTGTAAGTCGAAGCTTCCGCGCAAGGCGCAACCCGTGCCGCCGATTTTCCAACCGGAAGTCATTGCCCGCGCGGTCGGATGGCTCGTCGAGCATCCCCAGCGGCGCGAACTGCGCATAGGATTTTCGACCATCAAGGCTCTGATCGCGCAAAACCTGCTTCCCGGCCTCGCGGACCGCTTACTCGGCGAGAGCGGTTACCAGGCGCAGCAGTACGACGGCAGCTCCGATGCGGAGCGACCCGCTAACCTTTGGGAACCACTTCCCGGCGATTGGGGTGCTCACGGTGACTTCGATAGCCGCGCTCGCTCATGGAGCCCGCAAGTGGTGCTGACGACTCACCCGCTCGCCATCTCGGCGACGCTCGGGATTGCGTTAGGCGTGGTGCTCTGTGTCCGCAAGAGGCTACGCTAAAAGATGGTCCAGCGCTTCTCGGCTCTCAGTAACCACCGCGCCGAGGTCGCTGTCGTACAGCGAGTCCGGCACGTTCTCGGAAAAAATCTCCAGCACCCATGGTCCGTCGTACCCCGCGTCGCGAACCCCCGAGATGAATGGAGCGAAGTCGAGCGATCCCTTGCCGATGGTCAAGCGGTCGAGAAACGAGCGCGGGCGCCGGTAATCCGAGACTTGTGCCAGAAAGACGCGGCGGCCGCAACGTGCTAAGCGAGGGCGCAAGTTCGCTTGTCCGGCGAGGTTCCAAATGTCCGCGCAGATGCCGAGCGCGGATTCGCCGACCGTTTCTACGAGTTCGAGCGCGTCCTCGAGATTCCAGATGAACGAGTCCTCGTTCATCGCGATGGGGTGCAGCGGCTCGAGTGCGAGACGCACGCCCAGTTCGCGCGCGTGTGCCGCGAGCACTTTGTATCCTTCGACAGTCTTTTCGAAGGCGCGCTCGACGTCGCCATCCGCCGCCACGCCAGTGTTTAGGACGAATGCCGCCTCCGGAAGCTCGGGAGCACACGCATCCAAAACCTCGGTGAACGTCTCGAGACGCCGACTGAATTCCGCGGGCTCGCGCTGGAGATGAGTCGGAAAGAGCGAGTGCACGTTGGCTTGGAACGACGAGACTATCAGGCCGTGATTGCGAGGAAGTCGCAATTGCTGCCGGCGGCGCAGCGGCTCATGCGACAGTTTCTTCTCCCAAATTTCAATGGCGCCGGCACCGAGAGCGGCATACCGTTCAACGTCTTGTTCGAAGCTCCATGGCATTGTGGTAACTTCGCTTACTCCAAACATCCAACGCATCATGGAAAGGATTATACCCATGGCGACTGACGTCAAGACCGCCGTTCACAACGACGACCTCCATATCGATCTTCGCGGCCGGACCGCAATCGTTACCGGCGCATCGACAGGAATCGGTAGCGCCATCGCCACTCGGTTCGCGCAATCCGGCGCCAGCGTGTTCGTCGACTATCCGAGCGAAGCGGAACGCGGCCACGCCGAGGAGGTTCGCGCGGCGATTGCTGGCGACGGAGGCAGCTGCGAGCTGGTTCGTGCGGACGTCGGCCAAGAAGCCGGTGCGGACACATTGGTCCGCGCGGCGGTCGAGCGTGCCGGCGGCGTCGACATTTTGATTAATAATGCCGGCATCGAAGAGAGCCATTCAGTCGTCGAGATGCCGCTCGATGTCTGGAACCGGATCATCGCGGTTAACCTAACCGGCAGCTTTCTCTGCGCGCGCGCCGCTGCGCGGGCAATGATCCAGCGCAAGCGCGGCGGCCGCATCATCAACATCTCGTCGGTGCACGAGGATTTGGCGATGCCCAAGAACTCGGCGTACTGCGCGAGTAAGGGCGGCATTCGCATGTTCATGCGTACGCTCGCGCTCGAACTCGCGCCGCACGGCATCACCGTCAACGACATTGCCCCTGGCGCAATCGCCACGCGAATCAACCGCGGCGTGCGCCAGAGTCCTCAAGAACGGAACAAACTGCTCGAAGAGATTCCGCTGGGCCGCGTTGGCGACGCAGATGAGATCGCCGCGCTGGCGTGTTACTTAGCGTCCAACGCCGCCGGCTATGTGACCGGCTCGACGTACGTGATCGATGGCGGTCTCATGCGATACACAAAGGGCCTGTGAGGCGAACCTCTCCGCAACCGCAACCGGACGGATCGTACGTGGTCGATGCCGACGGATTGGCCGCCGGCTCGACGCTGGGCGGTCCAACGCTCACCGTGAAGCTGCTTGCAACCGGCGCAGTGGAGACGGTGCACTCCATCCGGGCCGGCAGCGATCTCGTGCGCGGCTTCGACGTCCATCACTGGGACGTGCGCACGCGCGTTCGCCTTTCGCGAAGCCAAGGATCGTTCGAACTGCGCCCCGATCGCCAAGTGCACTGCTACGAACTCACCGGCGGTTTGCATGTGGAGAAGACAACGTTCGTGCTCGCCGGCGAACTGCACGAGCGCACGTACCCCGAAGCGTGCTATCTGCTCTTTCACGCTCGCAATAATGGTCGCCGTGAGGTCGAGCTGGCCTCCGTCGCCGTGGCGCGTTTGAAGCGATCGTTCGGTGACCGCATCAATACCCGCTATTCGTCGCGAGCACGTGCTCTAGCCGTGTGGGATTGCGACGGAAGCGCAGCGCGCGCGATTCTGGCCTCGGAGGTGCCGCGTTCGTGGGCAGTAACCGGCGACCACGCTCGCATCGTCGGCCGGCATTGGAAGGGCCCGTTCGAATCGACCGTCGACGACGGTGCTGTGGATCCCCTCGGCGTCCTGCATCTGCAGGCCAAGATCGAGCCGGGCGGCACGTGCACATTCTGGCTCGCCGTTCTCGAACTCGCCGAAGGTGAAGCGTCGATCGATGCGGTCGCTGCTACGATCGGCGATGCTTCCGCCGCGCTCGAGGGCACTGGGCGCTACTACGGTTCGATGCTCGCATCGACCGAGATGCTTTCACCGGTAGTCGAGGCAAACCGCGGAGTGTTCTGGGCGAAGGCCAATATGCTCCGAGTGCTGAGAGAAACGCCAACGGGACGAGGTTTTACAAACGACCCCGGGCGTTCGAACAACTGCGTCGGCCGTGATAGCTTCTGGTTCGTTCACGGCTGTGATTGGCTGGACCCGGAATTCTCTCGCGCGCTGCTGCGCGGCTTCGCCGACCGTCAAGAAGACGACGGAAAGATCGTCGAGTATTACGACCTGCGCACCGGCAAGACGTCGGACGACGGGTTGAACGTCAACGATAACACCCCACTGTTCGTCCTCGCCGTTTGGCACCACGCGCTCGCGACGGGCGATCCAGATTTTCTCAAGGAGTTTTACGAGGCCGCCCGCCGCGCCATCGAGCAGCTGCTGGCGAGCCGCGACGAGCGAGGCCTGGTGTGGTGCAACGCCGACGGCACTGGCGCGCGTGGTATTGCCGGCTGGCGCAACGTCATCAGAGATTACCGTATCTCGGGCGCGACCACGGAACTCAATAGCGAGACGTTCGCCGCATTAGAGAAGATCGCGGAGCTGGCGAAAATGCTGGGCCGCAATGGCGACGCGCGTCGGTACGAAGCCGAAGCACAGGCGCTCCGTAAAGCAATTGAAAAATATTTGCGCAATCCTGAGAACGGTCTATACTATCTCAACATTGACGTGGACGGGCGACCTCGCAGCGAAGTGACATCCGACCTCGTTTTTCCGGTCATCTTCGGGGTCGCGGACGTGGAGACGAGCGTGCGAATCGTCGAGCGTCTGCGCGCCGCCGACTTCTGGACAGATGCCGGCGTACGAACGGTACCACGCGATGCGCCCGAATACGGTCCCACGCAGGGTTCCGGTCTGCTCGGCGGCGTGTGGGCCGGTGTGACGTTTTGGTACGCTTTTGCTGCGTCGCGCTTTATCCCCGACCTCATGTTGGAAGCGCTGCGGCGGACTTTTGCTCATTACGCACGGGACCCAAAAGCGACCAATACCGTACCGGGTCAATTTTCGGAATGGTCGAACGGCGAAACTCTGGTCAACGGCGGCATGATGCTCTCGCCGTGGTTTCCGCCTCGTTACCTGTGGGCCGCGATCGAGGGCGCCTGCGGGCTGACACCCACACCGGCCGGCGCTCGCATCGACCCAAAGCTGCCGCTGGATTGGCTCTGGCTCGGGGCGCGGAGTGTGCCGCTACGCGGGAAGCCCATCTCGTGGTTCGTCGTGCACCAAGATGGACGGCAACGCCTGTTCGCGACACGTGCGGTCGAGACGGACGCGTCGCTCGAGATTTACGAAAGCGATGTTACCGACGGAGTCTCCGTCGAGGGCCAGGGCGTGGCGACGATCGCGTTCGCACGCGGAGATGGCATCACGCTGCTGCTCGCGAATTGCGTTGAGCACACCATTACGGTTGCCGTGCGTCGCGAGGGCGCGCTGCACGGTCATACGGTCCGGCGCGTCTTCGAGAGCCTCAATGGCGGCTTGCGTGAAGACCTTAGAGGAGAAGATGACGCGTTCGCGACGGCGATTGCGCGCGGTCACTACGCGTTGGTGGAGTTCTCGCAAAAACAACTAAGTCACGACTGAAAAGGAAGCCTGGCTGGTCTTGTGCGGGCTTCCCTCAAAGAGCCGCTACGACGAGCGAGCCCGTAAGATAAACCTTGTGCATTGGAACCCCTCCGAGGACACTTGATTTCGCAATGGATACCAGCCGAGTATGAAGAAAGCCTGAACCCTGCGTTGGGGAGTCGTGAGCGACCGCTTGCTATCCCGCTTAAGCTCGAAGCTCCGGCCTGACTGTGCTCGCCAAGCACGGCGACGACGATCAGAGCGTTCCCAATGCCGATACCATACTGCCGACCTCCTTCGTTTCTTCA
Organism: Candidatus Cybelea sp.; assembly: GCA_049800655.1. Lineage (GTDB taxonomy): Bacteria > Vulcanimicrobiota > Vulcanimicrobiia > Vulcanimicrobiales > Vulcanimicrobiaceae > Cybelea. The sequence continues at coordinate 1,308 of JBARKF010000251.1, read as the reverse complement.
GGCCTCGTCATATCGTAGTGCGCGCCATCGCCTCAACGCTGGCTCCTGGCTGCGCTCGGCGCGATCTTACCTTTCGGAGGCGCGGCTTGCGCGGAGGTGCCGCTAGCGACGCACAAACGTGGCTCGTCGCGAGCTTCTTCCCCACGTTGGGGAGCAGCGACGTCCAGATCGTGACAAACCATCACGCCAACCAAGCAAGACCGTCTGGCGGCCAGGGTCGACGCCGGTAGGGTGCGATGAAGAGACGACGGTTACTACAGTTATTTGTGGGCACTCGTCTACGCACAAGACGTGTTTACGGCGTTCCAGAAGGGTGGACTGGAAAATCCGGCCGTCGGCCGGCGATACCGCCAAACGATCTTGGAGCCGGCGCGCACTACGAACCTGACGCCGAAGTGCGCGACTTTCTGGGCAGGCCAGTAAGCACCGATGCCTTTTACGAGCACTTCGAGAACGAGTCCTGAACCGGCACCCACGCCCAGAGGTTGACTCCGGCCGAGCCAATCGGCTTTATATTTGGCGGGGACGTGCAGAACGCCCGAAGATGCTTGGTTGAAATACGAGCAAACGTTAGGCTGATTGCCCTCGAACGCCTGGCTGCCTTGTGATATGGTACAAGCCCTTGGAGGTGTTATCGTGAAACTCGCTCGAATTTTGACGATCCTCATGCCATTTGGCGCCATCGCGGCTATTGCCGGGTGCAGCGCTTCGCCGACCTCTGCGCCACATTCGGGCGCCGGGACAGTTCCGTTCGAAAAGGCGTCCTGGGTCTCGCCCAGCGCACGGCATGGCGATCTCCTTTATATCTCGAACATCGGCGACGCCAGCGTCACGATATATTCGTGGCCCAAAGGCGAGCTCGTAGGTTCTCTCTCCGGCTTTTTCGTCGAGCCGGAGGGACTCTGTTCGGATAACGACGGGAATGTCTTTATTACCGATGATTACTTAGCGGAGACGCTCGAGTTCGCTCACGGCAGCTCGACATTGAATCAGACGCTCACCGATCCCGGTTACGTGCCCAATGGCTGTGCCGTCAATCCGGCCAGCGGCGATCTTGCGGTCGCGAATAAGATCGGCCCCACGCGACGCTCGAGCAGGCTGGGGCGCGGATCGGTTGCGATATATAAAAATGCCAGCGGCACCCCAATTAATTTCGTTTCACATGACGTATACTCCGAGTATTTCTGCGGATACGACGCCAACGGTGATCTGTTCGTTGACGGATATTCCGCAAATGCGCGCCACGCTCGCTTTGCCGAATTGCCAAACGGAAGCGGCTCGCTTCATACGCTCAAACTAAATCGGCAC
>JBARKF010000250.1:0-16948 GCA_049800655.1 Candidatus Cybelea sp. | reverse complement strand
CGGAATCGCCGCCGCAGCGACCGCGAGCACTTGCACCACGATCAGCGTCTGCGCTTTCGGAAAAATCGCGACGAGGGGCACCAGCGCAGCGAGCGACCACGAATCATGGACTTCGAAGTGCTGCTTCCACTCTCCGAAGTTCCACGACGAGCCGTGCTGCAAGTTCACCAGCGTCTGCAGATACGTTCCAAGATCCGCACCGTACCGCAGCGCGTACAACTTATTTAAGCCTAATGCAATGTAGACGATCGCAAAAACTGCCGCCGCGACATAGGTTGCTCTCATCTATAAATTCAGAAGATGGCGCAGGCGACCGGACGCGCGACATGATGCAGAGGGGCCTCTGGACCGCCGAGCGGAGCCATGGATGGCGGGAGCGAGGCGGCCAGGGAGCAGGAGCGGCGCACGGATGCGCCGCGACGAGCGTCCCCGACGCATCATGTCGCGCGTCCGGTCGCCTGCGCCATCTTCTGCTGCCACTCACGCTCGACAATAGCACGAAGGCGATCGATAAACTGCGCCGGCGAAAACTGCTCGGCGTGAGCACGGAGGCGTGGCGGATCGAAGCGTGATGCGTCGAAGGCGCGGATCGCAGCGGCGAGCGACTCGCCAGCCGGCTCGTCGAAGAAGACGCCGGTCTCGCCTTCGGCAATCGTTTCGAGCGCGCCGCCGCAGCGATAGGCGATCGTTGGACGGCCCGCGGCGGCCGCTTCGAGCGGAACGAGCCCGAAGTCTTCTTCGCCGGGCACGATCGCCGCGCGCGCGTTGCCCATAAGCTCGTTGAGGCGCTCGTCGGAAACGTAGCCGAGCAGCGTTGTCGTGGTGCCGCGCGCCGCGTCGCGCAAAGCACGCTCCGCAGGTCCGGTGCCGGCAACTAACAGTGGCACGCCGGCGATTGCAGCGCCGCGAATGGCCAAGTCGATACGTTTGTACGACAACAGGCGCGAGGCGACGATAAAGTAATCCCCCTCGCCTCGGCCCACGCTAAAACGAGCGAGGTCGACGGGACAGTGCAGGACGTCGGAGTCGCGTCCGTAGTATTGACGGATGCGCTCGGCCACGTTGCGCGAGTTGGCCACGAACCGGGTTGGGCGCGTGGCGGCTTCGCGGTCCCAGGCGATCAGGTTTCCGATGAATGGCCGCACGAAGACGGGAACGTATTCGTCCGAAGCAAAGGCGAAGCGGCTGACCGTGTTGATGTAGCAGACGTGCACCGCGTTTGAAGGAACGCGAACCCCCTTCGCCCAGGCGGTTGTCGAACTGACGATCGCGTCGAAGCCGCGCATGTCAAACGCCTCGAAGGCTCGCGGATAGAGCGGCGCAAGCGCGCGAAAGTAGCGATTCGCAAACGGCAGGCACGCCAGAAACGAGCTGCGCACGCGGCGCGCGGGAAAGAGATCGCCCAGGGCGCGCTCGTCATAGAGTGCCGTGAAAATCGGCGCCTGCGGCCACGCATTGGCGATCGTCGCGAAGACTCGCTCCGCCCCGCCGCGCTGGTTCAAATAATCGTGAACAAGTGCAACCTTCACGTACAAAGAGCGAACGGGATTTGATTCAGTCCAGGCCTAGGCGACGAAAGGCGAAGTGTGCTTTGCACATAGCCTTTCGGCAACAACGGCATGGGCTGAATCAAACCCGTTCAGTCTTGGAGGTTTGTTCCGCGGGGCAGAACGAGGGCAATCGTTGGATTGCCGAGATATTTGCGCGCCACACGCTGCACGTCGTCGGGGGTCGTCGTGGAGATCGCCGCCAGCGCCCGATTGATGAAATCCGGCGAGGCGCTTTCGCGCGAGAAGACGGCCGCCAGCCACGTACGCGTTTCGAGCGTCGTCGCGTCGTTGGCAAAGTCACCCGCCGCTTCGGCCTTGAACTCGTCGATCGATCCTTGCAGCCGAGTCGCGGCGAGGACGTTCACGACCGAGAGCGCGGTAGCAAAGGCGCGGCTGGGATTGCCGATCAATCCGCCGTTGACGTAGAGCACGAGACTCGGCGGCGCGTGGTCGTAGGCGTAGACTGCGCCGACCGAGCGGGACGCGAAGGTGGGGGTAACGACACCGGGGACCTGCGCGATATCCGAAAGCGTGCGGCGAACGAACGCCGCAAGCACGAGCATCGGGCCAAAATCGTCGCTGTCGACTTTTGGAGCCGGATATTGGGCAATCAGCCACGGCGACGAGATATCGCGGTGCGCGACGATCTCGTGCGTTGCGCCGCTCAGCATGGGCAAGTGGACGGCGACGGGCGCCGTCGTGCCCTCGGGAAGGGCGGCCGCGAGCGAGGAGAGCGTGTCGGCTCCCAGCCCGTCGAGCTTTCCCGCGGCGCTGATCAGCGAACCGCCGCGGCGATAGTAGGCGCGATAGAACGCCCGCGCGTCATTTGAGAAGATTTGCGCGAGCGATGCGGGGGTGCCGAGCTCGGGCAGACCGGTGTTGCCCTGCGCGGATGCGGCAGCGTTGAGCATGTCGAGGCCGACTTGCAGCGCCTCCTGCTGGCTCTGCGCAATCTGCCGGACGAGCGCGGCTCGCGCAGCGCGTATGGTGGCCGGCGAAAAGTCGGGCGCGGCGATTGCACTGCGGAAAAGATCGAGCACGGCGGGCGCGTCGCCGGCGAGCGCTTCGATGTAGAAGCGAACGTCGCTTGGATCGATGGTAAAGCGTACGGAGCCTCCGCGCGCGGCGACGGCGTCCTGCAATGACATGGCAGGCGATCCGACCGGAGTGAGCAGGATCGTCTGCGCGACCAAGGCGGCGACGCCATTCTGTTTCATCGTCTGGCGGTCGAGCCCGGCGCGCACGACAAACGCGACGCCGGCGAGTGTGGCTGCGCTGTCGGATTGTTGAACGACGATCGTGCCGCCGACGTTCGCCAGTGTCGGCGTCGGGACGGCAGCCTCCGCCGCGCGAGCGGTGCAGGGTGCGGCGCAAATCGCAAGCGTCGCGGCGATGACGAGGGGCAGCCCGGGCTTCATGGTGATTCCTTTTCCGACGATGTGGCGGTCAAGTTCACGACCACCGGGTTGCGCAGATAGCGGCGCACGACATCGGCAACGTATTGCGGATCGAGTTGGCGAACCGCCTGCTCGTAGCTGCCGTTCGCGAGGCCGGGAGCGTATTGGAGGTTGCCTTCAACGGTATACCAGCCGAGATTGTCGGCGCGCTCTTGCGGCGTTTGCGTGTCCGTGGCGACGTGATAGAGAAATGCCTCGCGGGCGGCCTCGAACGTCGCTTTATCCAACGGCTGCTGCAGCGCATCGAGCGCCGCGAGCACGCGCTGCTCCGTCGCTTTCTCTTCATCGCCGCCGATCGTTACGACCATGACGCCGGGATCGTGCAGCGTAATGAACTGACCTGATAGCAGCGTATCGCTCGACGATTTGTCGAGCGTTCGCGGAACGACGCCGGTTCGATCCCGAAAGAGATAATCGGCGATGAAGTCCAGCGCCGTCGCCGCTTTTTCGTCCGCAATGGGCGGCCCGACCCAGGCGAGTCCCACCCCGTCGATCGATCCCGTCATCGTTGCCGATGCCGGCGACTTCGCCAGCGGTGAATCGTAAGGCGTGTCCATCGATCCGTTACCGCCGCCATCGGTTACTGCGGAGACGCTCGATGCATCGACGTTCCCGGCGAGGGTCAGTACGGCATTCTCCGCCCGAAAAGCGCGTTTCGCGTAGGTGCCCGCCTGCGCCGTCGAGATGCTGGTAAGCTGCGCAACCGAGTCGGGCAACGGCGGATAGTGTGCCGGTCCACCCGCGAAAAGCTGTTTGAAGAGCAGGTCGTGCAGCGTTGCATCCGACTCGTACCGTTGCTGTACGCCGAGCACTGCCGCATTAGCCCGCGCCGTCTTGACCGCGGTGTCGTCGAGCGCCGGAGCAAAATATGCGGCCGTCATTCCGGCGACGATGCGTCGCGCGGCCGAAGCGGGAACGACGGCGGCGATGCCGACGATGTCGGGATAGACTTCGATGTTCAACTCGCCGCCGAGTGTGTGAATCAGCGCGTAGAGCGATTTACCGCTGGCGAGCGGAGCGACTGCCGCCGCGGTCGCGGCGAGGTTCGAAATGCCGGGCGTCGCGTTGTCAAAGCCTGCGGCAGGCGCGCGAAACCAGAGGCCGATCGCCGCCGAGTCGACCGTCGGATCGGGATCCAAGACGTAGGAGCCGCCGCGCGGTAACGGACCCGTCGCTTGCGCCATCGCTGCCGGCGCCGGCGCGCAGGATAATCCAACCACCGTAACCGCGAACGTCGCGGCGAGCAACGCCGCTCGCGCGTTCATGCCGGTTCCGGCGAAATTTTCGGCGGGAGGCGCGACGGCTTCTCCGCGCGCTTCGGCTCCTCGGCCGCCGGACGCTCGGCTTGCGCTCCGCTCGACGGTGTCACTTCGGTCCCGCGCACGCGATCGTACGGAACGCCGCCGAGAATCGCACGCACTTCTTCGGCTTCCACCGTTTCGTACTCGAGCAACGCTCCCACCATTCGCTCGACCTTGTCCCAGTTGTTGACGAGCAGCTGCTTGCCGTTGTCGTAACAAGACTCGATGATCTTGCGCACCTCGGCGTCGATTTTGCTCGCCACTTCCTCGGAGTAGTTTCGCTCTTCACCGAAATCGCGTCCGAGAAAGACCTGGTGCGCGCCACGACCGAACTGGATCGGCCCGAGCTCGCTCATGCCGTATTGCGTCACCATCCGCCGCGCAAGTTCGGTTGCCTTTTCAAAATCATTACTCGCGCCGGTCGTAACGTCACCGAACTTGATCTCCTCGGCGAGCCGGCCGCCCATGGCCATCGTAATCGCCGCCAGCAGCTCCTCGCGGGTCTGGCTGTGCCGGTCATCCTCCGGCAACGACCAGGTGATGCCCATCGCCATGCCGCGCGGAATGATCGTCACCTTGTGTACGGGGTCGGCCTTCTCGAGCAGGCCGCCGACGATCGCGTGCCCGGACTCGTGGAAGGCGGTGACCTCCTTCTCTTTCTGCGACATCACGAGCGATTTTCGCTCGGGACCGACCATCACGCGATCGATCGCTTCATCGCAATCGATCATCTCGATAAAGTTCTTATTCTTGCGCGCCGCGAGCAGCGCCGCTTCGTTCAGCAAGTTCTCGAGATCGGCACCGGAAAATCCGGGCGTACGCTTCGCAAGCGTTTCGAGTGAGACTTCCTTTCCGAGCGGCTTGTTGCGCGCATGGACCTCGAGAATCTTTTCGCGTCCCTTGAAGTCGGCGCGCCCCACGACGATCTGCCGATCGAAACGTCCCGGCCGCAACAGTGCCGGATCGAGAACATCGGAGCGGTTCGTTGCCGCGATGAGGATGACGCCCGTGTTTTGATCGAACCCGTCCATCTCAACGAGCAGCTGGTTGAGCGTTTGCTCGCGCTCGTCGTGCCCGCCGCCTAAGCCCGCGCCGCGTTGGCGTCCAACCGCATCGATCTCGTCGATAAAGACAATACAGGGCGCCGACTTCTTCGCCTGATCGAAGAGGTCGCGCACGCGAGAGGCTCCGACGCCGACAAACATCTCGACGAAATCCGAGCCTGAGATCGAGAGGAACGGCACGCCCGCTTCGCCGGCGATCGCGCGGGCGAGCAAGGTCTTTCCGGTTCCCGGCGGTCCAAGCAGCAGCACGCCCTTGGGAATGCGCGCGCCCAGGGACTGGTACTTCTTCGGATATTTCAAGAAGTCGACGATCTCGGCGAGCTCCTCCTTCGCTTCGTCCACGCCGGCCACGTCGGCAAATGTGACCTTGGGGCGATTTTCAGAGAGCATCTTTGCGCGTGAGCGCCCGAACGAGAGCGCTTGGCTCCCGCCGCTCTGGGCCTGCCGTAAGATGAAGAAGAGCAAGAGGACGGTGATTGCGAGCGGCCCCAGCGTCATCAAGCTGGAGAGCAGCCCAGTGTTGGACTGCTGATCGAAACTAATTGCTCCGCTTTTTACCCGCTTATAGACCTCGTCAACGAACGTCTGGTCAACATTGGGCACCGCCACGGAGTACTTCGTGCCGTTGGCGAGGTCGCCGATGGCATTGAGTCCGGTGGCATGGAACGACTGAACTTGGCCGGCCTCGAGCTTTTGGTAGAAGGCGCCGTAGTCGAGCCGGGTCTCACCCTCGCTTGGCTGGACAAACCGTTCGACGATGATGAAGACGGCGACGACCGCCAGGATGATTAGGATGATGGATCGGAGATGTTTGCTCACGTTGTCGTTAGACCGTTTGACCCTCTCGAAGCTCGGCTAGGTAGGGAAGATTGCGGTAAAGTTCCTTATAATCCAAGCCGTAACCTATAGCGAACACGTCTGGGATAGCGATGCCGGTGTAGTCGATTGTGACGGCGACGTCCCGGCGAGCGGGCCGGTCGAAGAGCGCACAGGTGCGCAGGCTTGCGGGGCGCCGCTCCTCTAATAACGTTCGAAGGAACGCAAGCGTTCGGCCATTGTCGGCAATGTCGTCGAGAACGAGCACGTTTGCACCGGCGATCGGGAGAGCGGCGTCCATTGCTAGGCGTGCGGTGCCGCCCGAACTGCCTAAGCTACCGTACCGTTCGACGCAGATATAATCGACCATGATTTCGCTTGGACCGTCTGACTTGCCGGCTAGCGCTCGCGCCAGGTCGGCGGTCAGACAGAGTGCTCCCTTCAACACCCCAAGCAGAAGCAGCGGTTGCCGCCGGTAATCGGCGGCCAGCGCAGTCGCCAGGCGCTCGATTGCAGCCTGGATCTGCTCCACACTGCAGATTTGACGCCCGATCACCCCGTCCACTGCGGCTTTCACTCCCTCGTGATACCCTCTATCGTGCCCCGCTCGATTCTCAGAGCAACCCCAGGCTTCATTTGAAATGTGCCGCTTCTCCCGGCCTCGAGAGCGCGCACCGCGGCCTCGACGTGGACGAAGTAGATGTCGCGAAGCTCCTCTTCGGTGGCAAGTTGCTCCCGTACGGCCTTGCGCAGCTGCGCCCGGCGGCTCGCATCGCGCTCTTGCGCGACCACTTCGGCCGCTCGCGCGACTGCGGCATCGAGCCCGGGAAAGAGCGGGCGCAGCGCGGTGAGCGCCTCCCGCACGGCATTGCGGCGGAGACTCGTCTGTGCGTTCGTCGGATCGACCGCATATGGAAGTGCGTTCGCGTGGCAGTAGGCGCGTAGCGCTTCGGGCGCCACGCCGATCAAGGGCCGTGCGAGGCTGAGACCGGGCGCCAACGGGCGGCGGCCCCGCATGCCGCTCAAGCCGGTCGAGCCCGCGCCCCGCAACAGCGCTAAGATGACGGTTTCGCTCTGATCCTCTGCGTGATGTGCCGTCGCGACGACGTCGCACCCCCGGCGGTTTGCCGCGTCGATCAATGCATCGTAACGCGCCGCTCGCAGACGCGCTTCGCTTCGCGCGACGCGATCAAGCGCCACGATCTCGAGCGGAATTTCAAATTGGGCCGCAACCTGCAGCACGACGCACTCATCTTGCAACGCCGATTCGCGCAAACCGTGATTGACGAACGCGGCACAGAGCGAGATCCCGATGCGCTTCGCCACGGCGCGCAATGCCCCGGTTAGCGCAACCGAGTCCGGACCACCGCTGCAGGCGATCAGCACTCGCTCGCCGCGCTGAAGGACACCGCCGGCCTCGATCGCGCGCTCGATGTCGCGTTCCGGACGAGCGCCTCTCACGATCGACGAACGTGCGCGGCGATCTCACGTTCGACGTCGCGCTTTGCAACCGCCGCACGTTTGTCCCAAAGCTTCTTGCCGCGAACGAGCCCGAGTTGAACCTTAGCCATGCCGCGCGTGAAGTAGAGCCGGAGCGGGACGATCGTTAAACCCTTTTCGGCCACCCGGCTTTGCAGCCGCACGATCTCTTCTTTATGCAGCAGTAGTTTGCGCGGCCGCGTCGGTTCGGCGTTCGAAAAACTTCCCTGCCGGTACGGCGGGATGTGCATTCCCAGCAGCCATGCCTCGCCGTCGCGAAAGCGCGCGAACGCTTCCGTCAAGCTCGCACCGCCGGATCGCACGCCCTTGACCTCGGTTCCCGTCAAGACCAGGCCGGCTTCCACCGATTCGAGGATGTGATACTCGTGGCGAGCGCGGCGATTCTCGATGGTGGGAGCGTTACTCATCGCTCAGGGCCGCTAGACGGTCGTCGGCGGCGTCAAGCCGGCCGCGTGAAACGAAGCTCCCCTCGGCGCGTGCCAGCACGTTGCCCGCGCCGTCGAGAATGCTCGCTTCGACTCCGAGGACGTTGCGCCGCTTCCAGGTGACTCGGCCGCGTACCTCGATCGGTTGCTCGAGCGGCACCGGTTTGCGGAAACGCGCGCTCACCTGTGCCGTCACGCCGCGGTGACCCGCGAAACCCGCCGCGTACGCCATCGCCTCGTCGAGCAGCGCCATGACGATCCCACCGTGAGCGATGCCGCGCCAGCCTTGATAGACCGGCGCCAATTCGAGGCGCGCGAGCACGCCCTCTCCGTCGGCATTTCGGTCGAAGTGCATGTGTATTCCAATCGGATTGCTCGGCCCGCACGCGAAGCAATTGCCGTCATCGATCGGCACCCCGCTCATCGGCCGAGACTCAGCCGGTCGACGAGGTGTCGTGGAAGGCCGGCGGCGCGCATCTTCTTCTGCACCTCGGCGATCGGATAATCGTAGCGGAGCCACTCCACGCGCATTTCGGCTGGATCGTAACGGACGAAGCAGGCCTGTGGATTGAGATCGCGTGGTTGACCGACACTGCCGACGTCGATGATATACCGCTTCTCGCCGTCGAGCTCGAGGCGTCCGCCGTGCTGCATGTGCTTGTGGCCAATCGTTCCGTCCGGTTCGCGCACCCAGTACTCGGCGATGTGCGTGTGACCGACAAAGACGACGCGGGCGTCGGTCCGCTCGAATGCGCCTGCGGCGGCGCGCTTGTCGAGAATGTATTCAAAATAGTTCACCGGTGCACCGTGCACGAGCAGAAAGTCGGGGAAGCGAAGCTCGTACGGAAGAGCGTTGAGCCACGTGCGGCTCGACTCGCCGAGCACGCCTTGGGTCCATGCGATCGCTTCGCGCGCCGCGCGGTTGAAGTTCTCGACGCCGAAGTTTTCAACGGCCGCAAGATCGTGATTCCCCAAGACCGCGTGGCCGCCGCGGTCGCGCAACGCCGCGACGCACTCGTTGGGATTCGGTCCGTACCCGACGACGTCGCCGAGCGACACGAGGGTTTCGTCTTCCGAAAGCACCGAGAGGACGTGCTGGAGCGACTCGAGGTTCCCGTGAACGTCGGAGACGAGTGCATACTTCATCGCTTAGACCAAGACTTCGGCGAGCACCTCGCGCAGCGCGTCGCCGAACGCGCGACGCATTGGTTCGGTGCCGGCACTCACGCGGATGTAGGAGTCGAGGGGCGGAGCACCGGGTTTTCGGATCCAGACTCCGCGGGCCAGCAGCTCATCCATGACGCGCGTCGCGCGCTGCGGCGTGTCGATCTCGATGCAGACGAAGTTCGTGCGTGACTCGATGAAGCGGCGACCGAGCTCTCGAGCCATCGCATAGTACTCCGCGCGTGCGCGCGCCGTCTCGCGCACGACGTAGGCTCGAAAGTCGTCGTCGCCAAGGGAAGCCAGCGCGCCGACTTGCGCATTGCGGTTGATGCCGTAGTGCAAACGAATCTTCTGGAACGTTTGGATGTTCCGCTCCGTGCTCAGCGCATACCCAATTCGGGCGCCGGCCATGCCGTAAGCCTTGGAGAACGTTCGCAGCCGGATAAGGCGGTCGTCGAAGGCGGGCGGCAGCAGCTCGTCCTCGTCCACGAAATCGGCATAGGCCTCGTCGAGCAGCAGCAGCGTGTCACGCGGCAAGGCCTCGTAGAAACGTTCGATATCGTCGCGCGGAATAAAACGGCCGCCCGGGTTATCCGGGTTTGCCAGATACAGAATCCGCGGCGCATCGCTCCTTGCCGCGGCAAGCAACGCCTCGCAATCGGGCGTACCGTCATCGCGGTAGGCGACGCTGCGCGGACGGCCCCCATAGCCGATGACGTGGTACGCAAACGTCGGATACGTACCGCGGGTCGCGAGCGTCGCATCACCCGGCGCGACGAACGCGCGCACCGCGAGGCCCATCAAATCGTCGATGCCCGAGCCCACCACGATCTCTTCGGGACGGCAGCGGTGCTTCTTCGCGAGCGCGTCGCGCAAATCGAGCGATTCAGGATCGCCATACCACGAAAGTCGCGGCAGCTCTTCGGTCATCGCGGCGACCGCCTTCGGTGACGGTCCAAAGGCGCTTTCATTCGCCCCAAGGCGAACCAGCGCGCGCTGACCAGTCTCGCGCATAAGCTGCTCGGGGCCAATGAACGGCATCGTCGCCGGAATCGCTTCGACGGCGCGCGTCGGACGGATCATCTTTGAGTGTTAGGCTCCCAAAAATCGATAAACGGTGACGACCGTTCCGGCCGGGCACTCCTCCTGGCGCTCGTCGAGGACGATGTAGCCGTCGGCTCGGGCCGTCAAACTCACTGAAAACGAGCGCAATGGAAGAGGATGCGCGAGAGGAACTCCTCCGTCATCCTGGAGGCGCACGGGAATGTACCAGGTCCAGTTCGCGCGGCTGCGCGCCGGTTCTGCCAAGCGCGCCTGCAGCGACGAAGCTGCGAGCGGAGCGCCGACGAGCGCAGCGACGATGGGCGCCGCCACTGCCTCCAAAATCAACAGCGCCGAAGTCGGATTACCCGGAAGACCCAGAATCGGCTTCTTGCCGTCGGCGCCAAAGAGCGTCGGCTTTCCGGGCTTGACGCGCAGCCCATGAACGAGAATGCCCGGGTCGGCGATCGCTGCCACGGCATTCGGCAGCCGATCGCGTTCGCCGACCGACGATCCTCCCGTGACGACGACCGCATCGCACTCGCCGAGTGCCGTCGTCAGCGACGACTCAAACTCTTCTGCCTCGTCGCGCAGGGTCGGGTAATGTCGCGGCATCGCTCCCATCGCGCGAAGCGACGCGGCGACGGCGTGACGGTTGGAATCTCGGACTTGCGAGGGCGACGGGCTTGCGCTGAGATCGACGAGCTCGTCGCCGCTGGAGAACACGGCGATGGTGGGGCGCCGGTACACCGGAACTTCCGTTAGACCCAACGTCGCAAGAACGCCGACGTCGCCGCCGCGGATCCGCCGATGCGGCGGAATGACGACTTCGCCGCGCTGCATGTCGGCGCCGCGTTGGGCAACGTTCGTGCCGGGCGCAATCGGAGCGTCAACGACAAGCTCGTCGTTGCGAACGCGCGCGTCCTCGAGCGGCACGACCGCGTCGGCGCCTTCGGGCAGAACGCCGCCCGTTGGAATTCGACTCGCGGTTTCGGCCGTTATCACCGCCAGCGGGTCGCGTCCCATGCGCACGTCGCCGACGATCGCGAACTCGCCGGGCGTCGCCCGCGCGCAAACCGCGAAGCCGTCCATCAACGCGCGGGGCGCGGCCGGATAATCTCCATCGGCGACTGCGGGTTCGGCCAGCACGCGCCCAAGCGCGGCGTCAAGCGGGACGCGCTCAATTGGTGGCGGCGCCACTGCGACGCGCGAAAAGAACGCCACGATCGCCTGACGCGGCGGCAGCAGCTGCGCTTCCATAAATCCCACCACCGGTAGGACTGGATTTGCGGACTGCATAATGGCGCGCTTCTCCATGCTCGATATCGCTCTTATTCGGCGCGATCCCGACCGCGTACGAGAATCACTCGTCCGCCGCGGCCTCGATGCGTCGCCGGTCGAGGGCATTCTGCGCTACGATGAGGAGTACCGCTTGGCGCTGACGGCGGTCGAACGCGCAAAGGCCGAAAAGAACCGCCTCACGGCGACGATCGCCGAGGCAAGTGATAAGGCGGCGGCCGCGCGCGAGCTACGGCCGCAGCTTGACGAAATATCACGGCGCATTGTCGCACTCGAGCAGGCAGCTCACGCTCTCTCGCCTTCTGACGAGAGCTCGCCCCTGCGGGCGCTGCTCGATGGCATGCCCAATCTCCTCGACGCCTCGGTACCCGACGGCACCGACGAAACGGCCAATCTCGAGTTACGCCGATGGGGAGAGCCGCGCCGCTTCGACTTCATCCCCAAACCGAATTGGGAGCTCGGCGAAAACTTGCGCATTCTCGATTTCTCGCGGGCGGCAAAACTTTCGGGCAGCCGATTTGCGGTGCTGGCCGGTGCCGGCGCGCGCCTCTCGCGCGCGCTTACGGCCTACTTCCTCGATCGCGCCCTCGATCGCGGTTACGTCGAGATCGCGCCTCCGCTGCTGGTATCGCGCGAGACGATGTGGTCGACCGGCCAGCTGAGCAAATTCGCCGATGCCATGTTTGCCGATCCCCAAGCCGATCTCTTCATGATCCCGACGGGCGAGGTGCCGTTGACCGCGCTGCGCGGCGGAGAGATTCTCGAATCAAACGGGCTGCCCCAACGCTACGTCGCAGCGACGCCGTGTTTTCGCAAAGAGGCCGGCGCCGCCGGAAAGGATACGCGCGGCCTCATGCGGCTGCACCAGTTCGATAAAGTCGAACTCGTCTGGTTAACCGCACCCGAAGCCTCATTCGACGCGCTCGAGACGCTCACCGGTCACGCCGAATCGCTCCTGCAGGAACTCGAGCTTCCTTATCGCGTCGTGGCGCTCTGCGCCGGTGACACGGGTTTCAACTCCGCAAAATCCTACGACGTCGAAGTTTGGATTCCCAGCAGCAACACCTATCGCGAGATCAGCTCGTGTTCGAACTGCACCGATTTCCAAGCGCGCCGCGCCTCGGTTCGCTTTCGTCGCGACGCGACGAGCAAGCCCGAGTTCGTCCACACGCTAAACGGTTCGGGACTTGCGATCGGACGAACGATGATCGCGCTGCTCGAGAACCATCAACAATCCGACGGTTCGATCTTTATTCCGCCCGCACTCCGCCCCTACACCGGCTTCGACCGCATATCAAATTAAGGAACGTCGCGCATGTCATCCCGAGCGGAGCACCGTATACTCTCTTTGTCCATCCTGAGCGGAGCGGAGCACAGTATACTCTCTTTGTCATCCTGAGCGGAGCGAAGCACAGTATACTCTTTTTTGTCATCCTCAGCGGAGCGGAGCACGAAGTGCGGAGCGCAGTCGAAGGACCAAGTGAGCAACACGATTGTCCTTCGACTACGCTACGTTGCCGCAACGCGAAACGTCATCCCATTTGCCGCTCCGCTCAGGATGACAAGTTTCCGCACGTGCGATCTGAGCAAAGCACAATATAGCCTTTTTTCATCTGAGCGGGGCACCGTATGCTCTTTTTGTCATCCCGAGCGGAGCAGAATATACTCTTTTGTCATCCTGAGCGGAGCGGAGCACGAAGTGCGGAGCGTAGTCGAAGGACCCAAGCGAGCAGCACTATTGTCCTTCGACTACGCTACGTTGCCGCAATGCGAAAAGTCATCCCATTTGCCGCTCCGCTCAGGATGACAATTTCCGCACGTGTGATCTGAGCAAAGTACAATATACCCTTTTGTCATCCTGAGCGGAGCGGAGCACGAAGTGCGGAGCGAAGTCGAAGGACCAAGGTGAGCAACACGATTGTCCTTCGACTACGCTACGTTGCCGCAACGCGAAACGTCATCCCTTTTGCCGCTCCGCTCAGGATGACAACGTCGTTCTGAGTCAGGAAACGTCTTGGATTAATTCGAGGAGCACTTCTCGGTCGAGATAGCGGATGTGGCCGTGTTCGCGCCGCAGCGCGTTGCGCGACTCGAGCTCCGCAATTGCGCGCGCGGCGACTTCTTTGACGGTCCCGCCGGCGGCCGCGATCTGCGATTGCGTGATCGTGGATAACGAGGCCGAGGCAGGCACGAGCCCGCGCTCGGGCATCGCGTAGGGAAGCAGCACGCGCGCGATGCGGCCGAGGATCGGAAGGGATCCTTGAACGCTCAGCGCGTCGGCCAATAGCCGCACGCGCTGCGCCATCACGATTCCAAGCGCATAGGTGAGCTCCGGATAGCGCGCCGCGACGCGTGAGACGACCTCCCACGGCAGTTTGAGCACGTGCGCGGTCTTCGAAAACACTGCGATGCGCGCCATCTTTAAACCGCGATCGAAGTATTCGGCCACTCCGAAAAGCTCGTACGGGAAGATCTCGTACAGGATGCGCTCGCGCTCGCGTCCGCCGCCGTTTGCGCGCGCGACGATGCCCTCGGTGACCATGCCCATGAATGGCCAGTCAACGTTCTCGGCCACAAGCGTCTGTCCGCGGCGGCCGGTCTGCCACAGCGCGGACGCGGCGAGCTCGGAGCGCACGGTGGCGTCGAGCGCTGCGAAGGGCGGGCACCGGCTCAAGCTTTGCGCGGCGGCGTTTCGATCGGCTGTCTCGCCCGGGCGATGCGTGAGCCTTAGCTGCCAGACGCGGCTGGCGACGCGCCGCGTTTCCACGACGAAGCGCTCCGTGCGATCCTGCATGACGCGCGACGAAAGCGCCCGCGGCTCATTATCGGTAATAAGGGTAAGAGAGCCTCCCGATGGAAGACGGTCGAGGGCTTTCCGAACCATATCGGGACGCTCCCAGACGGGAAGGGCCCGCAAGTCGATTTCGGCTGGCTGTACCACTCTCGTCACGTTCTCGCCAGGCTAAGCGCTCTACTCCCTTAGAAAGGTCTATCGAGAGGAGTCAGCATGGTAAGGTCTTTAGTTCCGAGGGTCGCCACCTGCATCGCGGTTGCATGCATGGGCTTGGTAGCGCTGCCGTACGTGGCGGCGGCTCAGGCTGCACCCGAGGAGCTGCACTTCGCAACGGCGATCACCGAGCCTTACGGCTCCGAGTACCCCCTGACGGGACATCTCGACCTCGAGGTCTTCCCCTCCGGGACCCTGCGAGGTTTCTACCATACGACCTTCTACAAACTCTTCGTTCCGGTCGCCGGCGGGCGCGACGGCAACTACATTTGGTTCGATATCGGACCCTCTTCCTACGACCTCGGGCTGGGCGCGGGGCCGCAAGGAAAACTGCACGTGGTCGCGACGATGAATGGCGACGGCTCCTTCAAAGGCCAAGTTTTTCCCCAGACGGCGGCGGTGCTCTCGGGCCTGTCGATGCAGTACAACTTCCAGACCCAGAATTCCGCGCCGAACAACCAAAACGCGAACGATCAGTACATCTTCAGCGCGACGCCGGTCACCGGATTCTATCCGACGCCGTCACCCTAACCCTTCACCGATTTCCAGGCGCGCTCCGGCTGCGGCGGCAGCGAATCCATGTGCTTGAGAAAGAGCGTGAGTTGCCATATCTGCGTGTCGTTGAGCGATTGGCCGAACGACGGCATTCCGGTCAGCCGAATACCGTGATTGATCTTCCAAAATGTCACGCCTTCGGGATCGTCTTCGACGCCGTCTTTGGCGAGCTGCGGCGGCTTTTGATAGAGCCCGCGCGCGATGTGTGACGGTTGCGCATCGGCCGCGCCATGGCAGATCGCGCAGTTCGCTGCATAGAGCTTAATGCCGGCGATGAGGTTCTCGTCGTTGAGCGGCACCGGGTTGGGCGTTGTTGGCGCTTCGCGCGCGAGCGCTGCGTGCAGCGATCGGCTCGCCATCCAGCGTTCGAGCTTCGAGGGTTTCGCGTCCGCATTTGCGGGCATAACGCCCGCGACGATGCCTAAGTACGCGAAAAGGGCGAGCGCGACGAACGTGGCGACCACGCCCAAAATGAATCCACGTGCCATTGTGGCTGCTTCGACGCTAATCGCGGCTTAACCGGCGGCTCCAAACTCTCCACTGGTTGTCAGCTACCACGACTATCGTGGAGGCATGTCAGCAATCACAATTCCCGCCCCGCGCACCTTTCCCCGGTGGCTTCCGCCGGTCGCCGTGCTGCTGCTGCTTAGCCTCATCGGCGGCTGGATCTTCGCGCGAACGCGCACGAGCGACGATTTGATCACCGCGCCGGTGACGCAGTCGACGCTGGTTGCTTCCGTGACCGCGTCGGGAACGGTCAATCCGCAGAATCTCATCTCGGTCGGCACGCAAGTCTCTGGGACGATCTCCTCGATCTCGGTCGATTACAATAGCCGAGTTAAGCAGGGACAGGTACTCGCTCGCCTCGACCCAAGCACGTTTCAAGCCCAGCTCGCGCAAGCCGAGGCTGCGCTCGCACAAGCGCGCGCTCAGGTAGCGCAGGCGGCGGCGAGCACGACCGGCGCCGCCTCGGGCGTCAACGTGGCGAGCGCGACCGCCGCTGCCGATTCGGCAGCGGTCGCGGCAGCGAATGCGAACGTGTCGAAAGCCCAAGCAGCGCTCGTGCTTGCGCAGAAAACGGAGGCGCGCGACTCAGCGCTGCTCGCACAGGGCTATATCGCCCAAAGCACCGTCGACACGGATCGCTCGAACACCGCACAGGATGAGAGCGCCGTTGCCGCCGCGCAGGCCGCGGTCGCGCAAGCGCAGGCGCAGAATCTCGCCGGGAACGCAACGGTTAGCCAAAGTGCTTCGACCGAGCGGGGCCAAGCCGCGAGCACGCAAGCGGCACAGGCCAACGCCGACGCCGCCGAGGCCGTCGTCCGTCAGGATCAGCTGAATCTTGCACACACCGTGATTACGTCGCCGGTCGACGGAACCGTGGTCGCGCGCGACGTGTCGGTCGGTCAAACGGTTGCGGCATCGCTGCAGACGCCGACGCTCTTCTCGATCGCACAGAACCTCGGCAAGATGGAGGTCGATATTAATGTCGGAGAGCCCGATATCGGCAACGTCAAAGCCGGCGATTCGGTATCGTTTTCAGTCCTGGCCTATCCAAATGAAGTCTTCCATGGTACCGTCTCGCAGGTTCGCATCAACCCGCAGACGCTCAACAACGTGGTCACCTACGACGTCGTCGTCTTCGCCGACAACACCCAAGGCAAGCTGTTGCCCGGAATGACGGCAAATGCGAGCATCAACATTGCGAGCGCAGCGAACGCCCTGACGGTTCCGCTGGCCGCCCTGCACACGGCCACGACGGCGAGCAC
>JBARKF010000249.1:0-5505 GCA_049800655.1 Candidatus Cybelea sp. | reverse complement strand
CTCCGCTCGTATAGTTGCCAGCGCAGTTGAGGAAGCGCGTGCCATTCGAGAAGTCGATGACAAAGTGGTAGTAAGGGTTATTCCCCATACCGTGCCACGGGCCGCCGCCGCCCGACCCGATCATGTTGCATTGGTCGGGCACCGTAAATCCAACCGATGAAGCGGAAAGGTTGGGGGTGAGAGTCTTCTGCGGGATGAAGGCGGTCCCACCCGTAGCGTAAGGGCCCGGCGCCATCGCCAAAAACATGTCAGCTAATCCCGCAGCAGGGTCGCCAGAAGCGCCTGCGATGTAATACGCGTAATTGAAGATGGTCATCGCGCTGAAGTCTTCATCGCCGCTGATCGAGCCGCGGGGTTGACGGTCGCAGAGCATACCGGCTTCAAGAAGGGCGACCCGATCGAGGGCGGACCGCCAGATCGACAAAATGTCCGTCACGGTTGATCCTCCCCCTCCCCCTCGTCTTCAGTCTCGTATTCATCCTCGTCGGGGGACTCCTGGAGTCGCGCGGCCCCTCGCTTCAGAATCTCGAGGAGGATGGTACGCGCTTCGGAAAACAGCGGCTTGTTCTCTTCGTTGTCACGGGGCAGCTGAGAGAGAACGGCCACGGCAAGGGAGCCCCGCTGAAGCGCAAACTGCTCGTCTTGTGCCGCTCGCTGCATCTTTGCGCGCTCTAATTCCGTAGCAGCGCTGAGCGTGTGGCCCGACGGAAGACGATTATAGGCTTCGGCGAGGAGCTTGCGTTGCGCACGACGTTCGGCTGAAGTCATAACAATTACCGCGGCGCAGCCACAGAAACCGTCACGCCGGAGGCTTCTCGGCTGCCTACCCTTCCAGCCCCCAGGTTGCGTATCGTACGGTACGGAGCGCCGCCTTTAGGATAGCGCCAGAAGAAAAATTTTTGTCCTCGATCTCCTGGGTCGTTGCCGGCTCCAAGAAACGTGCTGCCTTGGATCCACATTTGGCCAGAGTAGACGTTTTTTTGGCTCCGTATGGTAGTAGTCCCGACTACCGTCCCGGCGCTTCCGGAGATGCGCAAGCGGTAGATCGAGATAGGCTCGCGGCCAATGTCCGATGAGATGGTCATGTGGTTTCCGTCCCATTGGACTGACGGAAGGACCTGGCCCGTGTACACCTTCCTGCTAAGATCGACCTGCTCGAACTGGTTGCTACCGCTTGCTAATCGCACCAGCTGAGCGCGATCCGCGTACCTGTAGTCGTTTGATGAAAGATACAGGTTGCCACGATCGTCGTATCCGCAGTAAAAAAAATGGAACTCTGAGTTGGAGTAGATGGTAGGGGCTCCAGAGGCGTGCTGGTAGATGGCAACGCTAATGCCGCCTGAAACCGCGAGATTCCCAGTTAGGGGATCCACCGCACAGCCCCAGGCGAAATCCGGATCACTGAGCGTGGCAATCGGGCTGGTGCCGCCATGCGCATATTCGTAGATTGTGCTTGAGCGGGATGACGAGTTTGCTAGCGCGACAACGAATACGTCGCCCGAGGAATCGCTGCACTCGCCGAACGGCATATAGAAGCCCGTGAGGGTACCGACAAGATGGCTCTTTGGGTAGGAATAAACGTAGACGGCCCCGTGACCCGGCCACGCGGCCACGTAGAGCAAGTCTTGGCCCGAAGTCCCCGGGGCCATCCACGACCGCGCCGCGTGATGATTCTGAGGCGGGGCAATTGAAGCACTGGGAGCGTTAGTCTGTGGCCCTGCGCAAGCCGAAGTTAATATCGCACTGGCGCAGATGCCTACAACAAAACGTAGCATGTAGTAAACGTCCGTCTCTCTTGTTCTTTTCATCATTTGCCGATCCACAAAAACGTCGAGGGCGGGACCGGGCTAAAGTGAAAAAGGTCGTACGGGGTTGGCAGGAAAACGATTCCGAAGCTCGATGTAATCGATCCCCCGAAGACGTTCAACGTCACCAAGCCGGTGCCCGACCAGATAATGACCGAGGGGCCAAAATAAGGGCTTGAAGACGTCGCGGCGCTGACGCCAGTCGTGAGCATTCCCGCCGTGGCGCTCAGCGCGGTGCTCCGGTCGTTGTAGCCAGGGCAGTCGTTAATAAGCAGCTCGCTCGGCGTTCCGGTAACACTCACCGGTGATCCGGTGTAGCCCGTCATGTCGCAGCCCGACACGACCACCGGACCGATCGGGCTCTCGCTGACCAAGAGCGCGTAGTTTTGATTGTTGACATTTGACGCGCCCGGATAGCTAGGCTGGAGGTTGACGCCGATGATCTGGACGTCGCTGCACGCTCCAATAATCGCGATGCCGGCGCCGCCACCGGGGCCGTTGTTCGAGTACGTTCCTCCGATGATCCTGATATTAGACCCACTCGTGATCGCGAGCCCGTGCTGCGGGCTGAGAAGCGGAGCTAGCGCCAGATTGCAAACCGTGCAGTCGATCAACGCGATGTCGTTGAGGAGGCCGTTGTTCGAGCTCCCTCGAGCGTCGATGTTGACGACGGCGTTGAGGTCGTCGGTAGAGTCACTGGCTTTCGCTAGAACGCAGCTGGTGACTTTGATGCCGGCGGTGATCGCACTGAGATCCGACGAAAGCTGGATATTGAGCGCGGTCTGCCAGCACTCGATCTCGCAATTGGTGATATGTGCGAATCTCGTGCCATCCATCTGTGAGAAATCGATCCCGGTCGTCCATTCGTAAATCTGCATGTCGGATACGACCGGATGTTCGGCGCTTTCAATAGAGATGCAGGTGCAGCCGGTGGCGCCACCGCTGCCTGGCGACGTTTGAGCGAACTGTCCCGGGCCGATGACGCCCCATTGCTGGCCACCCAGCACAACCGCCGTTGTGCCGGTCGGGGCCGACGCGGTGTAGTTAATAGTGCACTGCTCGAGCGTACACGTGAGATTCTGGGCGTTGAATGCGCAAGGGCAGTCGGTGAAAGTACAGTTGATCGCGCGCGTGTTCCAAACCACCGCATGGATGCAAGTATCTGTCGGCTCCGTTGAGGCTCCCCACTGGAACGACAGGCTCCGGAAGTACATGCCTCCGGCCGTGTGCCCACTAACATTGCAGTTTAGGAATATGGAGTTGCCCGGACCGACCGGGGTGATGACGAAATGGAAAAACGCCGACCCGCTAGTGCCTTCCAGAATTCCGCCGCCGCCCGATCCATCCATGTCGCACTGGTCGGGAACCTTGAATCCGTTCGAATCCGCCTGGACCGGGAAGCTTTTCTGCGGGACGAACGCTCTGCCGCCGACCGGGCTGGCCATGGTCATGTCGTGGAACATGTTTGTGAGCCCCGTATCGGGCGGCACGCCCATCGGCACGTAGTGCCCAAAATTGTAGATGGTCATTGCGCTGAAGTCCTCGCCGTAGCCGATCGACGAGCAACGCGGTTGACGATCGTGGAGCAACTTGGCTTGACCGATTGCAACTCGGTCGAGCGGCGATCGCCAGAGTGAAAGAACGTCCACAGCCAAGCCTCCAGACGGAGAGTGTCCGCCGGGGAATACTACGCACCGGGGGGGGCTCCTTTTCCGCAGGCTTGCCCTCCGAACGGGCAAGACGCTTATGAATCTGCGTGCGCCGTTGACGCTCGCTAACTTCGCTAGTAATTATCGTTAGCGAATGTCGGGTTTGCTAAAAATTGCTGACGGAATGGGTCCCGGTAGATGCGCGATGGTCTTCACGTGCCCCACGTTCGTGCTCAATCGACGCTAGCGGTGACTTGTCGGGACGGCTTTAGTGATTTTCAAGACCGCCGCACCCAACCGCTGCCGCTAAGCGCGAACAGGCGGGGTAACATAGGTCCAAAGCTTTGGCGTGGCACCGTTGTGGCACGGACGCCTCAGAATCGACGGATATTAGGCCGGATCACTCGGGACACCGGAGTCACGAAAGGCCGTGCATGACAACACTTTTCAACACTAGCCGGTATCAGTCGGGATCGTCGCTTTCAGATTCGATTCCCGTTGGCGCTAGCTAAAAACGGCTTACGCTGCTTTGCACTTTTACAAAAGAGCAGAGCGGTTCACGCGACTACGACACAGAATCGGACAGAGTCGGCTTTTGGCGTTTATC
This sequence comes from Candidatus Cybelea sp., assembly GCA_049800655.1. Classification (GTDB taxonomy): domain Bacteria; phylum Vulcanimicrobiota; class Vulcanimicrobiia; order Vulcanimicrobiales; family Vulcanimicrobiaceae; genus Cybelea. Next base: position 1,444 of record JBARKF010000249.1, on the reverse strand, counting down.
GCCGTGCCAGGGCTCTCTGCGGGAGAGTCTTTCCCGTACCTGCGTGGCTCGCCGAGCACGCCAACGAGATAAATAAACGATGTCGTCAATGGCGATGTTACGCATCCGCTGCTTAGCATTGCCGAAAATCTTGATGGTGAGAACTTGCTTCTCGCCTGTCGATTGTTTTCGAAAGATGTTACCCACGCGATGGCCGCGCGGCGCTCAGGTTCCTCATCGCGTCGATCCCAAGCGTTTGCCCGACCCTGCGTATCGGCCAGGCATGTTCGAACCCGACCGTATCAAGCAAAGCTTAGATTACGATTAAGCACCAGTTAGACCAGCTCGCGTTGAAAGAAGTGCGCGGCAAGGGGCAAGACGCCCCAGCTTTTTCTCAGGTATCTTGCCGGAATCCGCGCTATGCTGACCGGTGAACGTCCATGATTGTTTTTGATCTGCGAAATACCAGAGCCGTCTTAAAGTACGTACTGTCCACACTGCTTGAGATGTTTATGTACGAGCTTAGGTTCGCGCTGCAAAGACTATGAGTCGATAATATTGTTTTGATGCGAACCGGTGCGGCCGTGTCCGCTACTCCTTCGAGCGCGGGGTTGTACGCTGCTCCGCCGAGATCGTTGCTCGCGCTGACGCCGCTAAAACTGTAGAGCAATGCTATATGCTTCGGACTATAGTAATAAATGTCAACCGTGACGTTAGTGTCGTTGGCGACCGCAAAACGCGTTGCTTTCTCGTTGAGATGACCAAAAAACGGCAGGCCCCGCATCGGCAAGGGACCGCCAATGGTGGCGCATCTTGGGTTGCATCCCTTATACACCCATAGCGCGGCATCGAATGCGCTCACCGAGACGAGCCGGCCGCCGGTGTCGATATCGAGACCGCCGTAGTACTGATTTTGAAAACCTACGGCGAGACGCCCCGAGCCGGAGCAACCCTTGAAGTAGACTAAGATCGCCTTGTGCTGAGTGTCTTGGGCCGATGCCCAGCAGTCGCCATTCTTGGCCAGCGCGACCCCTGCGACTTGGGCCATCTTGGGATTGGTGAGATTCGTCGTGCAACCGGCTTTGAGGGTGCAGAGCGAAACGCTACCGGGCTGCGTGCCGGAACCGTCGAATTCGTTAGCGACGACGATCGTGCCGTTGACGGCGTCGGCGCTTGCCGCGTCGCTCGGCTGACCGTAGGGATCGGCGACCGAACCCAGGCTTTGCCCGCACATCGCCGGACCCTGAAAGACCTCGATCGTCCGGCTGCCGCCGTCGGGGATGATGAGGTTTCCTTGCACATCGACCGCGATGTCGTTGACATACTTTACCCCGGGCACGTTGCAGAACGGCGGCTTGCCTCGGTGGTTGTTGTACGCATAACCGTAGACGGCGTCGCCGTAGAACTCGCTGACGTACAGGCCTTTCTTTGCCGAATCGGGAGTCGGAATTTCGCGGATCGCGTG
>JBARKF010000248.1:0-4140 GCA_049800655.1 Candidatus Cybelea sp. | reverse complement strand
TATAGTCTTGCCTCCTGAGGTTATCGTGAATGCCTCGGTAAGTGAGGTCTTACCGCTGGTGCAATTAGATACATAAAATTGTCCCCTGGCAAAAAACGTTCCGGCATATGGGCCGGTTGCGCCCCCGCTCGCGCTGAAATACACGTCACCACCACGAGGATATTTAGGGCACGGGCTTACGTAATAGTCGTCGCTCCCGACCATCGCTTCATTACCTACATAGGTCTTCTTCTTGCCTACGAATGTGAGGTTCACTGAACGATCGGGAGCGGCTTGCAAGACGCCTGGCGGTGCACTCGGGATGTCGTTGCGGCTTGCGCAGCCGACTAGAAGGGCGTTGGTGAGGATAAACGCGATCGCGTTCTGCGAAAAGGCTACCAAAGGACTTCCATATACAGCTGAGCCGGAAACTTTCATATTTCTTTACCTAGACTCTTTTCCTAGAAGCGCATTGCGGTCGTTATTGCGCCGCACGGCATCTACTGCGAGCAAAGCGCGAAGTCGAACGAGATGGCACGCTAAGCGCCCATCCTCTGGTGATGGAATCCACGCCGTATGATCAGTCGCTCGTCGATGACCCGATTGGGTGTGCGCGCGGGCAGTGGCCCGAGCGCAGGAGCGATGCCGCGCATCAGCCTCGTGAGCCCTTCATCCCGTGCCTCGCCGAGCGGGACGAGTACGCATGCGTGAATATTCCCCATTTCGTCGGTTCCGGTGCATGCGATCTCGCCCCTGTCGTTGATCACGTTCACATCGCTCAACGTCAAATCGGACCCTGGCAGGACGAGTGAGCTCAAGGCGTAGTTAACGCCATTCTGCCAGAGGAAAGGCACGCCGCCCACATTGCACACCCCGGCATCGCCGATGACCTGATCCCTAGAATTGATGGCATACGACGTGCTGCACGGGGCGCCACCCGGGGGCAAGCCGAGATCCTGCATCTTGCCATGCTTCCAGATAAATGCGTGGTGCACCGAACTACTCGGCGAGAGGTCGGCACGCCCCACAACCTCGCCGGCGTTGTTGAGTTCGTTTGCAGACCCGTTCGATCCGCCAAGCGTACCAAGATCCTTCAGCCCACCCGCACGGCTCCACAAGAAGGGATGACTCGAGGCGTCGCCCGTCGTGTTCATTTGGCCGACGACCTGACCCTGTTCGTTTAGGTCGCTCGGGAATCCGAACGTGCCACCGAGCGTGCCGATGTCTCTCATCTTGCCGTCCTCCCAAAAGAACGGGTCCTGGGTTGGCGCACCGCTGATGGGGTTGTTCGTAGTAGAGAATCCGGTGACCTGACCATGCGAGTTGATGAATCCAGCTGCGGCGCAATTACCGGTGCCCAAGGTACCTAAGTCGCTCATCTTGCCGCCCTCCCATATAAATGCGCGCGCCTGCGTGTTCCAGCCGAAAAACGAACATGCGTCCGGTGTCGTGTTCGCACTCGAACCTACGACCTGCGGGCGATCGTTGAGGGCGAAAGCGATACTCTCGTATCCTCCGCCCAGTGTACCGAGCGAAACGATACCGCCGGCCCTCCACATTACGCCGACGCACGAGGCAAGCGCCAAAAGCGGATCGTTTTGACCATTTTCTGACGTTCCGGCGATCGTGCCATTGGGGCTAATCGAGAGAGCGTAACTGTTGTAACCGCCCGGAAGCGTGCCCAGGTTCTTCAAAGCGCCTCTGCTATATGCGTAGGCGAAGCCCTCGACCGCTGGATCAAAGATCGAATCGCAGTTGAAATTAGGGTTCGAGCCATATGGGTTGGTGATAATCGTATCGGCCTGTCCCACCAGCGTGTTCTGGTCGTTTAGAACTGGGGGGACGTTGCCACAGCAGTCAAAGAAGCTAGTCGGGCCACCGAACGTTCCCACGTCCACCATGACGTACTTCGGCGAATCCGCGGGTCGACGCCGCGCACCCTCCGTATCCCAAGGCATGCTCGTTGCGGCTACTCTCAGCGACCCGGCAGGTTGCCCCTGGGCTGGATTGACATTGCCCATGCCGCTGCAGCCGGAAAGGATGGCGATTGTACCGCCGATGCCGAACAGATACCGAATTGCGCAGTGCGCTGACGTTGAAAGTCGCATGAGTTTACACCTATTCTTTCTATGGTCAGAGGCCCGACCGCAGCGATCGGCCGTGACTAAATGTGTGAGCCTTAGGGCTAAAATCGCGGCGGCATTACCGAACGTGCGAGATTTCCTTTCATCGGATTGCCTGAATCCACTGGCTTTCTCACTCCCGTCTGCTAGTCGCGCCACGCTGGCTTGGGAAAGCATAGGGCAATCCCAAGCTCAAAAACATCCGTAGAACTACTCAATTCGTCGCGCCCGACCTAAAGACGGGTCCCGCGCCCCTTTTCCTAGAATTAGCGTAAGCGTAGCTCCACTTGCATGGAGCGCAGGCTACAATGAAAAACGTCGGTGCTGGCGCGCTCGGAACTCCCCTTACCACGCGAGAGCATGAAATTCTTCAGTTTTTGGCTGCGGGCCTGACCAATAGGGAGATCGCAGAGCGTCTCGCTTTGTCGCCGCGCACTGCCGAAAACCACGTCGATCACGTGCTTTCGAAGCTCGGCTCTACCACCAGAGCCCGAGCCGTTATTGAAGCCCGACGTACAGGCTTGCTGGGCGCAGCTATAGGTGTCGCAGGCTCGCGGAAGGGCACTTCAGCCAATAATTTGCCATTACAGGTTACCCCGCTCTTGGGACGCGAGGGGGATCTTGCCGAAGTTGAGGGTCTCCTCGATCTCCACCGCCTCTTGACGATCAGCGGATCGGGCGGCATCGGAAAAACGCGGATTGCGCTGCGCGTTGGCTTCGATCTGCTCGACCGGTTCCCGAACGGTGCTTGGTTTTGCGATCTCTCGACGATTTCGAATCCCCACGACGTGAGCCGAGCGGTTGCGAAAGTGCTCGCCGTCCGCGAGCGCCCGGACCACGCGCTTTCCGACTCGATCGTCTCCTGGCTAAAGCGCAAGCACGCTCTACTGATCTTCGACAACTGCGAACACGTAGTGGGCGCAGCCGCCGAACTTTCTGATGAGATCCTACACTCATGCCAAAACGTTCGCATTCTCGCCACGTCACGACAGTCGATTGGGGTCATCGGAGAAGTCATATACCGGCTTCGGTCGCTGGCATTTCCGGAAGATACCGAAGCCTTGAACGCCGCCGCGGCGATGCGCTATTCGGCGATCGCTCTCTTCGTCGATCGTGCGCGAGCCCGTGAGCATCGATTTGCGCTCACAAACGACAATGCGGTCATCGTCGGAAAAATATGCCGACGGCTAGACGGCATACCTCTGGCTATTGAGTTAGCCGCCGCCCGGATGAGCGTACTTTCGGTTGGGACGCTTGCCGAGAAACTTGCTAACCATTTTCGCGTACTGAGCGCCGGCGGCAAGACTGGCGTGCCACGCCAGCAGACGATGCGAGCGCTGAACGATTGGAGCTACGAGCAGCTCTCCGATGCCGAGCAAGCCCTCCTTCGAAGACTCGCTATTTTTGTCGGAGGGTTTACTCTCGAACTTGCCGACGCAGCACATGCAAGCGAGACCATTGCGGAGCCGAGCGTATTCGATCTCCTCGCGTCCCTTATCGACAAGTCGTTGATTCAGACCGAGTTCGGAGGTAGCGCTGCACGCTATCGTCTCTTGGAGCCTACACGTCAATACGCGCGCGAAAAGCTCGATGAATCCGGCGAATACGCCGCCGTGGCAAGCGTGCATGCCATGGCGATGCTAGCACTTGCCGAAAACCTAGATGCGGACTGGGAGAGTACTCCAGATCGGATCGTGTTTGCGCGCGCCGAACCGGAGTTTGAAAACTGGAGGGCGGCGCTCGATTGGGCGCTGCGCCAGCGCGGCGATCTGCGAGTTGGGCAGCGACTTGCCGGATTGCTTGACGAAATGTGCCTGCGATTCGCTGATGTCGAGGGATGGCATTGGGTCCGCGCCGCATCGGAAACAGTCGATGCTATGACGCCCTCGGCAGTTCTGGCGCGCCTAGAACTCGCAGAAGCCATGCTCTGTGCACCACTAGGTCGCTATAAGACGTCCATGGTGGCGGCGGAGCGAGCAATGGCACTGTACGACCGACTAGATGATGCACGAGGCCTTACTCGAGCACAACACTACAC
>JBARKF010000247.1:0-3955 GCA_049800655.1 Candidatus Cybelea sp. | reverse complement strand
AGGCGTTCTATCCCGGCATCTGGCCCAAGTTTTGCGAGCAGATCTCCTTCGCCACAGCCGATGTCAACGACGGAGCTCGCCCCCACTCCCTTGAGGGCGTTCATGACTGCCGCAATACGCCGATCCTGTAAACGTAGTGGCCGCTCCAGTGCTTCCTCTCGTTGCGCCATCTGACCGCCAGCGGCTTCGGTTCCCAAACTATCGTCCAGTGCGGCGAGCTGTGCGACAACGGCACGCGCCAAACTTGGGGCGCGCTTCAAGTAGCGCCTCGTAATGAGCTCGCGCTCTGGATGCGTCTGCAACCAGTCCTGGCCGAACCGTAGGAGTTTCTCCGCCTCCTCATCCCCGACCCAATAGTGCTTCTCGCCATCGAGAACGGGTATGAGGACGTAGAGATGCGTCAGCATACGCTGGAGCGTCGTAGTTCCCGAGATCGTCAGGCGCTCGTTCGCGCCACACCTTGCGAGTTCGTCGACAGAAACGGGTGAGGCCTCAATGCTGTAACCAAGTGGCACGAAAAGTCGCTCAGCCAAACCGTCACCGGAGCCGCGCACGGGGGATAAAGTCGCCTCAAGTTGCGTTTCCCGCTGCGCAAGTTCAGGTCTATCTGAACGCCCGCCGAGCCCGGCGCCGAGAACTCTGGCGATGCCCACCGACAACAGTGACGAAGCCACGTAAGGCCGGTCATTTACGTACGCATCGATAAGGCCGCCAGTCTCGGCGGCGTTCGGCCGACCTCGCACGAGGCCAACCGGATCAACATCGATGAGCATTGCCAAGGTACAGCGTTCGTCGCTTGCCTCCGGATAGAAGATATGCGCGATACCGAACGGCAGGTCGAAAGACTGCAGCCGATCAGGATGCTTTCTTAGGAGGTACCCAAGATCGCGCGCCGGCGCGGTGGTCGAGGTGAGGGTCAGCAACATGGAACCCAAGCAGTATCGCTGGGCGCTTGGCCTGCCCCTGCCGGATAACCCGTTGCGGTAATGAAAAAGCCCGCGGTTACGGGCATTCAACTCAGGTGAGAACGGGAAGCGAATCTGAACCAGGCGGTGATGACTATTGTCGGGCCGTATCGTGTTGCTGTATTTTGTCAGGCTTTTCCCTGCCGATGTATCGCCTCTTGTCATCGTATGTAGCTCCTAGCGCGCCCCTTTCGTGGCACAACGGCCCATGCAAAGTGGCCCCTCGGGCTCAGGGAATCAAACGAAGCTTTAGCGCGGCGTTAACCACATCGGGGTCATCCCTACGTAGAACTATCGGTCCGACCATGCGCGCCCCAAGCTCATATCGCCCCTCAAAAAGGATATAGGAATCGCCCTGGTGCCGACTTAGCGTTCGTATGCCAGCAAACTCGTAACCGCCAAACTGGCTTCGCATCAAAAATCCAGAGATCGCTCGCGTTACTCTGAGATGTCGGCCAAGGAGAATGGAGCGATCGAGATCCGCGATGCCGTCCGCGCGCATCTCCTCCGCGATTTCTGGTACGCGGGCCAGATCACGGCGAACGCCCACGTCGTCGAGATCCAAGAGAATGGCAGGTTTCGCAAGCGCCACATAGACCTTAGCGCATTCGTACAAATCCTCCGGCACCCGCGGGTGCCGCATGGCGATCTCGCGATCGCGTTCAGCCTGCTCGAGCTCGGCCCTTTGCAGGTCCGAATCAGCGTCCGCCTCTGGAGCCTCGGCTTGTTGAACGTAGGCCGCGTCCGTGTGCAAGGTCCAAGGGCTGGCTCTCTCGATGACACAGGTCTCGGCCGAATCCGCCCCATACAGCACCAGGCGCTCATGGCGTGGGTCGTCAAATCGTCCCCCGCCTTGATATTCGAGTGAAACGTTAAGCGGGTCGTCATAATAGCCGACCCGCCAGAGCTCCTCGAGTTTGAAGAACATTCCTCGTTATTCGCTGGCGTGATTGAGAAGCGCCGTCGCTACGTCCTCATAACGGCGCTCGCGAAGAACGTCAACCGGCATGGAGAATCCGAGCGCCGGATTCGCACCACGAAACCACTGCTCTGCGTTGGTTGGCGTGAGCCCAAGCTCGAGCAGAGCGTAGTAAAAGATGGCGGCATTACGCAGAACGTCGAGCCGATCGCCAGCCGGCTCGTTACGGCCAAGGCTCCACCGCGTAATGGTTTTGAGATCGGGAACGCCCGTCAAACGAGCTAAGGTGGGTCGACCCAATGCATGCGCTAGTGCTCTAACAAGCGACCCAGTGTCCGTGAATTCCCTATACACGAAGTCGTGGGCGCGCCCTAGGACGCGTGAAATGGGTTGGCGTGCGGCTATGGGCATGGCTTTCTCCTCGCGAGGGACGCTCAGGTTTCAAATTTCCTTGCTTATGCCCCTACTTATGCCCCTCATTATACCCCACATAGTGCCCTCAGTCCAGCTGCCAGGTGAGAGGCCGAGGTATGGTATAACCGCGCGACGAGCGGGAGAAAAGCTGCCAGTTCACACAGGGCTTACAAAAGTTCGGTTTGCAAGCTTCTCCGTATCCCGAAGAGGCATTCGGAGCAAGCCGAACGTGCTAGAGAGCGAGGCATTGCTAAAGGCAAGCGCAATCGCCTTGGAGCACACACGGTCTCTCTATGCGAACGCATGTTCGAGTCCCGCGACGGGGTCGTGACATGCCGGCCCAAATGTTATCTTGGAAGGATCGTGTCGTAGTGCGCGCATTTGGAAAAGGAGGGACGCTGAAGTTGAGGACACGATGAGCAGCACGGCGCTGCTTTTGCCCTGGGTGCAGATCGAAAACCCAATCGTGGTGGGGGACGTGACTTTCCATCCGTTCCCGGAAGCACTTTCACTGGCTGGTGAGCGGCAGGCGCAACTGAACCTGTTCGGATCGATCTACGTGGACGGGTACACGCTCGCGCTCGCGTGCGAGCGGCGCGAGCCGGCGCCGCGCCTCCATCCGACCGTCGCTTCGTTACCGACGACGACGAACAAGCGCGTCATGCACGTGATGCTGTTGACGTGCTCATGCTATCGACGATCCTCGAGAACAGTACGCTACGCGCGAATGGAGCGACGTTCGCAAGTGTCGTTCGCTGGCTCGACGGTGAGCCCGGCTTCATCGTTGACCTTACGCCGCGAATGCACGGGTCGACGACGAACGGCATCGGGGCGGAGACATATTTCGAAATGAAGCCGCCACGCACGGGAAGCTTTCACCATTACCGCAGAGCGGCAATGGTTGACGCCCTATGGGCGGCTGTCAACGGTAGTTTCGCGACGGAATTGCGTCAGATCTTCGACACGCTCCGTACAGCTACGTCGGAATCGCCCGACGTTTCGATGGATCTCGCCGAATCGCTGATGGCGAAGGCTGCGACGCTGCTTACGCATCTGCCAGGTAGGCCAGACCAAAAGACCCCGATGCTCAGGCGCCTGCGGGCGCTCCTCAGCCGATTTGCCGCCGAATCAACGGGCGATGAGTACCGTTTCCACATCGCTCGTGTGTGGCAGGCAGTGCGTGATCACCGAAATGACTTCTGGCATCCGAAGCGTCGACCGGGCGCGGTCTTTCCGTTCAGTGACCAGACGCTCGTGACGCCGATCGTTCTCGCCTTGCGAATGGCGCACGCTCTCGTCGCTGCGCGCCTCATCGAGTTGGGATATGCGCCCGATGACGGCGAACTCGCCGCCGACGTCGTGGCAATTGAACGGTGGATCTCAACGCTAGGGCCCGACCTCGAGGCCGGACTTGAACCCGTGCGCGACGCCGCCTCGATGATGAAGCGCAAGGAGCGGGCCGAGAAGGCGGAGGGGTCGTTTTGGGAAAGCCGGTCGCACGCTCGATTTGAGCAAGCCGTACGTCTCGTCTCCGCGCGGACGACGTCGTAGCGCAGCGCGTTCCGCGGGCTGAGGGGGCCGTTAAGCCCTCGACCCTGCTCCTGGCTGTGCGTTTGTACGCACAGCCACCGGCTTGCGTCGTAAAAGGCCTTCGATC
>JBARKF010000246.1:0-13234 GCA_049800655.1 Candidatus Cybelea sp. | reverse complement strand
GTTCGGCCCCGAGCCGCGCACGCGGCTAAGATCCACGTCGAGCTGTCGCGCGATGCGCTGCGCCTGCGGATCCGCGATACCTGCGCCGGATGCAGCCGGCGGCGCAACCGGCGCGGACGGCGGTTTTGCCGCCGCGGGAGCGCCGTTCCCAGTCGCCGGGGAAACCGTCGGTGTTCCGGCACTCTTCGAGGTGTCGATCTCGGCAAGCGCCGAACCGACGGCGACGGTCTCGCCTTCGCGCGCAAGAATCTGCGTTACGACACCGGACGCGGTGGCCGGAACTTCGACGTCCACCTTATCGGTCGTCACTTCGACGAGCGGATCGCCTTCGGCGACGAACTCTCCGACGTTTTTGCGCCACTGGACGACCGAGCCTTCGGTGACCGATTCTCCCATCTCGGGAAGAGCGACGCGCACGAGAGTCTGTTCCAAAACGGGTTTCATCTTATCTTTTCAAGCGGCAAGGGCCTATCTTAACAGTATTTCAGAAGTACCTTGCCGGAAGCGCCCGCGGCTGGACGAGCACGTTCTTGCGGAAGCGCGGCCGTGGGTGACGCAGGACGAATGCGGCCACGTCGTAGGCCGCAGCGAGCGAGAGCGAGCCCGGCGCGTCGTAGGGCATGTTATACCGAACGAAGCCGGTCATCCGGTCGATGTGCGCCATGCCCGCCCCCTCGTTGAACGACCGGTCACCCCAGAGCGGTGGAAAGGCGCCCGATAGACCTTGCCCGTCGAGCCCATGGCACCTCACGCAATGCTGCGCATAAAGCGCCGCGCCGCGCGCGGGGTTCGGTGCAGCGCTCGGCAACGGTTCGATGTAACGGTCGGACGCCGGTTGCGTCGCGCCGATCGGCGTGTTACGCGAGAGCCACGCAATGTAGGCGACGATCGCAACCATCGCCTTGCTGGAGTAAGCGGGCACTCTTCCGTTCATGCTGTAGAGAAAGCATTCGGCAATGCGATCCTGTAACGCAATGACGCGATGCGCTCGCTTGTTCCACTGCGGAAAGCGCGCGTACGTGCCGATGAAACTTCCGCCGCGCGGCTTGGTCCCGGCGGCGACGTGACAGTCGGCACAACGAAGGTCGGCACGCACGTACGGCTTCATCAGCTGAGGGGTCTTGACCATAATCGCGTAGCCGTAAGCGATCGAATCGCCCACGGGGCCGGTAGGAAGCGCCCGCGGATCGTAGAGCGGCGCCGGCGCGTGCGATGAACAGCCGGAGAGCGTGGCCGCTAGCGCCAAGAGCAGCGCAAACCCGGTGCTTTTCATGACGGCGTCAAGTAGGTATAGTGATAGGTTGCCTGCAGCACGGCGATGGTCGCGACCATCGACGGAACCACCACCGCGCCGGGAATCAGGTGCGAAAGCATGTCGGCGGCGACGTCACTGGCCGACATTCCAGGCGGAGCAAAACCCTGCTCGACGAGCGCGCGAGCTTGCTCTTCGACCGCGGTGTGGCACGTCAAAACGATGAGGCCGCGGTGTTGCAACATCTCGATCGACGGATCTTGATACATCCCGCGATCGTCGTCGGGATTTGCGTTCGGATCGAACGGCGCTTGCCGGGGCAAAAAGGCGTTCGAAACCATCGGGTTACCGGCGGCGTCCCCGATTTTCAGAAACTCCCCGAGGCGATAGGTCTTCCAAATGCGATCGCTGTAGCCGTAGACCGCCGAGGGACCGTGGCCCGCGAGCGCAACCGCAATGCGATCGGCGTGGTAGCCGAAGCCGAACTGCAATCCATTGAACGAGTTCTTGATGCTACGCAGAAGGCCGGGCGTGAACGTCACCGATTCGTAGACCTGCCGGATCTGCGACGGGCGGCCGACGATCGCCGCGAAACGTTGCTCGTCGAAGTCTGCCCGCCGCTCGACGCGGTGCGTACCCCCAGGAACCGCCGCCTGGCCGAGAGCCGGAGCCGCTGCGACGGAAGCCGAGCTCGCTAAGAAGCCTTTTCGATTCATTCCACCAGGATACACCAAACAGCCGTTCGAGGATTTGACGCCCCGATGGGGCAACAGAGCAACCCAAGATGAGCGCGCCGGAGATCGACCCGATGCAAGCGACGTCGGAAAGCCTGAAACGCGGCATCTTCGTCGGGATCTCGGCGGCTGCAACGCTCGCCGCGACCGCGCCGGCCGGCGCCCAGGAGGCGCTTGGCCAACCCCATCCGCCCTTGGTTGCCGAGAACGATCCGGCGATTACGGTCGAGCACGTGAAGCTCCAGCTCCCAGATGCCGTCGTCCCGGCCTACGCCGCGTGGCCGGTCGGCGCAGGCGCGAATACGCCTTCGGTCGTGGTGATCATGCATATTTGGGGCGTCGACACGTCGATCCGCGACGTCGTGCGGCGTTACGCGAAGGCCGGCTTTGCGGCGATCGCGCCCGATCTCTACGCCCGTTACGGCGCGCCGAGCGGCGATGGCGCGACCGACTCTTCGGTCTTTCGCCCGTATGCGAAAGAGCTTGACCGCCAGGTCTACGCGGGCGACATTCGCGCCGCCGCACTCTGGCTCTCGGCGAAGTTTCCAGCGACGAAGATTGGCCTCACCGGTTTCTGCATGGGGGGTCACGTCGCGTGGAACGCGGCCATTGACGACGCAAAACTCTTCACCGTGGTCGCGCCGTTCTACGGCGCGGTCGCCGGCGTCGACCCAAAAGCGATCGCCATCCCAGTCTGCGGCAGTTTTGGCGGACGCGATACCGGCATTCCCGCCGCGGACGTCCGCGCATTCGCCGCGGCGTTAACGGTGCCCAACGACGTCCACGTCTACGATGAAGCCGGTCACGCCTTCTTCGACGACCAACGTGCCTCGTACGTCGCGTCGGCGGCAGCCGCTGCCTGGAAGAGCGCGCTCGAGTGCTTCAACAAGTACTTGCGCGCGAACCAATAGATGATCGTCATTGAAGCGCTCGCGCTTTTTCTCTTCGGCTGCGCTATCGGCGGCGCGGTCGCGTGGTTTTCGGCACGCTCGGTCGGCGAGAAAGCTATCGAAGCCTTGTTGGAACGCGCGAAGAACGAGCTGCGCGAGACAACCGCGGTGCGCGCGAGCGAGCGCGTCGGCGAACTCGTTTCGCCGGTGGCACAGAAGCTCGGCGAGTTTGACCGGTTGATCGGTGAGCTTTTGGGACGCACGAATCAGCTCGAAAGCGCAACGGCGAGCCTCACGACCCAGACCTCGACGCTCATAACGGCCCTGCGCAATCCCACCTCCCGCGGCAAGTGGGGCGAGATGCAGCTGCATAACGTCGTCGAGAAAGCCGGGATGCTGCCATACTGCGATTTCGCCGAGCAGCAAACCATCGTGGTCGACGACGTTCGCGTTCGTCCCGACATGACGGTCAATCTTCCCGGCGAGCGCTGCGTTTTCATCGACGCAAAAGCGCCGATCGACGCCATGCAGGCGGCGCTCGAAGAGGTCGACGACGCGGCGCGGCGCCTGCTGCTCAAACGTCACGCGCGGGCGTTGCGCGATCATGTGGATGCGTTGGCCCGGCGAGGCTATCAAACCGCCAAGGGATCCGCCGAGTACGTGGTGATGTTCGTGGCGGGTGAAGCATTCATGAGCTCGGCGTGCAGCGAAGATCCGGCGCTGATCGAGTACGCGCTCGACAAAGGCGTCCTGGTTACCGGACCGCTCGCGCTCATCGGTCTGCTGCGGACCTTTGCGATGGGTTGGCAGGCACTCCGGCAGGAAGAGAACGCACAACGCATCGCGACCATCGGGCGGGTGCTCTACGAGCGCGCGCTAAAGTTCAGCGAGCACCTCGGCGAGATTCGTAAACACCTCGAACGCTCGGTCAACGCCTTCAACGGCGCCGTCAGCTCGTATGAAACGAAGCTCCTTCCGCAGGGCCGCAGGCTCAAGGACGAAGCTTCGTTGAGCGGCGACGAGCTTGCCGAGATTCCCCCGATCGACGTCGTGCCGCGCCCGGTCACCGCGCTCGACACCGCATCGAGCACGAAGCGCCTCCCCCGCTCGCAGCAGCTTTTCGCAAACGACGACGCCGTTTAGCTTCTACGGCGAAGCGGCCGGGGCGGTATCGGCTTTCCAGGCCTTGAGCGCCGTCAAGGTGTTCTGGACGTGCAACGACGGATCGAGGCTGGTGTACGTATAGACGATCGTTCCGTCCGGCGCGATGACGTACGACGTCCGGTTCGCATACTCCGGATGCTGCGGAAGGACCGCATCGTACGCTTTCATCACCGTCTGATTTGTGTCGGCGGCGACGGCGAATTTGCTGCGGCATTCGCTGACCGAGAATTTCTGCAGCTTGTCGACCGGATCGTGCGAAACGCCGATCACGGTTGCGCCGAGTGCCTGGTACTGGCCGATTGCGTCGGCGAACTCGTGCGCTTCGATCGTGCATCCTTTGGTGAATGCGGCGGGATAAAAATAGAGCACGACCGGGCCCTTCTTCAAAGCGTCGGCTAAGCTGAAGGTAAAAACGTTTCCGCCCTGCGTTGCCTGCAAGGTGAAATCGGGAGCCTTGGCGCCGGTCGAAAGCGCCGCTGCGGCCGGCGCCGTCAGCGCGGTCGCCACCAACGCGGCAGCTACCCAAAAACGTGTAATCATAGGATCCCCGTTCGGGCCGCTTGCCGTCTACCCTTCGGTAAGGATAAGGGCGCTGCCGCGTTTAAAATTAATTGCGTGCGATACGCCGCGTGCTTGGCCGCGCTCGTTCTTGGTTTGGTCCTCCCGCTCGAAGCGTTGGCTGCGGCGTCAAAGTCAACGCGCCATCTCGTCTACACGTTTACGTGGGGATCCTCGACCGATCTCCAGATGCAGAGTTCCGGGATGACCGAGCATGGCGGCACGTCTGGATCGGGGACGTCCGATTTTGGCGGTGGGACCCAAGACAAAGGGACGATTACGGTCGACGTAATGCGCGAGCAGCCGGACCGTGGATTGGTGATCTCCGTTAGCGAGCAGGCACAGGGTGAGCGTTCGGCGCCGCCGACCACCTGCGTCGTCTTCGGCAACACCAACGTCATTTGCGATTCCAGCGGCAAGGTTAACGTGGAAGAACTCTCGCTGGTGCGCCTGCTTGGGCCGACGTTCGTCGATCCGGCGCAGATCGACGCAAAGCAACATTGGCGAGTGCAGGAGAACGCTCCCGATGTTTCGACCGTTTCGGACTTTACGATCGCTGCGAACGCGAACGGCGTTCTCAAAATCGCCGAAACGCGCACCGTGACAGGAAACGGATCGCGCCCGTATACGAGAGAGGTCACGTCGGCCATCGGCTACGACGTCAGTCGGACCATCCCGACGTCGGTTACCGAAGACTCGACTGAGCGCAGCGAGCGCTCGAACGAATATCAAACGATCAAATCGCAGACCTCGCTGCAACTCGAAACCGACTCACTGGCCGTGAAACGCTGACGCTTGCGCGTACCTACACCTTGAATTCGATGTTCGCAAACTGGTTCGCGTCGTAGTTTCGATCGCCGGTTGGGCGCGGCGTATCTTTCCACCAAGTGCTGTACATTGCGAGCCATTCGAAATTTTCGAAAAGGAACTCGTTGTCGCGAACGCGGCGCAGCCGCGCGACAAAGGGCGCAATGGTCGCCCAGCGGGAGCGCAGCATGAAACCGACCGCGTCGACGAGCAACGATGCATCCAGCACGCGCCGGCGAGCGAGACACGCGATCGTTTCGACGTACTGCGCGACCAGCACCAACGCTTGGTCGTCGGAAGAACCGTCGAACTGCTCGCGCACGGTCTCGTCGTCGGGATAACGCCGTGCGATGCCCTCAAGCTGCGCAAACGCGCTCACGATCGAGGGGCCGGTCAGCCGCCCGATCGCCTCTAAGATTGCCACCGCGTTTCGCTCGTGCTCGAGCTGTTTATTCTGCCGTGTTAAGAGAAACGACGAAAAGGCCAGCGCACTCAGTGAAACGATGACCGAGGCTCCGGATAGGATTTGGTCGGCGCTCACGTAAGCCCGAGCTCACAATCCGATCAAGCGGGCGAGGATCAGGCGCTGAACCTCGTTGGTGCCTTCACCGATCTCGTTGATCTTCTGATCGCGATACATCCTCGAGATGGGATACTCGTCCATGAAGCCGTAGCCGCCGTGAATTTGGAGCGCATCGTTCACGGCGCGATGTGAGAGCTCGCCGGCGAAGAGCTTCGCGAAACTGGCGGCCTGTACGTAATCGCGCCCCTGGTCTTTCTCCCAAGCGGCACGCAGCATCATCAGCTTCGCGTGCTCGATCTCGGTAAGCATGTCCACGAGCTTGAACGAGATCGCCTGAAACTTGCTTATCGGCTTGCCGAAGGCGTGGCGCTCTTTTGAGTACGCGAGCGCCTCGTCGTAGGCGCCCATCGCCAGGCCGATCGAGAGGGCCGCGACCGAGATCCGTCCGCCGTCAAGAATCGAAAGGAACTGGCGGTATCCCTCGCCGCGCGGGCCCAGCAGATTCTGCTGGGGAACGGCTGCGTCGACGAAGGAGAGCTCGCGGGTGTCCGACGCGCGCCATCCCATCTTCGAGTACTTTCGGCTGCGCGTGAACCCCGGCGTCGCCTGCGGGACGATCAGGTTCGATATCTCCCGCGACCCGTCGGGGCGCCGTCCGGTGACGGCCGTAATCGTCGTGCCCCCGGTGATCTCCGTGCCCGAGTTGGTGATGAAGGCTTTGGTTCCGTTGATCGTCCACTTTCCGTCGCGCAGCTCCGCCTTCGTCGCGACGTTGCCGGCGTCGCTGCCCGCGCCGGGCTCCGTGAGCCCAAAGCCCCACAACATCTCGCCGCGCGCGAGCGGCACCAAATACTCTTGCTTCTGGCGCTCGGTGCCGAAGAGATAAAACGGCGTCGCTCCGAGCGACACGTGCGCGGCCATCGTGATCGCAGTCGACGCGTCGGCGCGCGCGATTTCCATAACCGCAAGGGCATAGCTCACCGTATCGGCGCCCGCGCCGCCATACTCTTCGGGAAACGGCAGACCCATGAAGCCGAGCTCGGCCATCTTCGCGACGAGCTCGTAGGGAAATCGCGCGTCGCGATCCATCTCCTCGGCGCACGGCCGCACCTCGTCGCGCGCAAACTCGCGCGCGAGGCTCTGGATAGCCCGCTGCTCGTCGGTTAAATCGAAGTCCATGGCGGAGGTATAGGCCGCACCGTGTGCTAACCCTCTCTAAAAGGTGCGTCTGAAGAAATCCATGTGCCGATGGTTTTACCGCGAAGGCGTCGGGTGCTAGGAGAAGGCGAGGAAGCATACTGCAGAAGTCTGTGACTGAGTCTTCGACGACGCAGGTGGCGCCTTGGCGGTCAAACCCTTCGGGCAGCGGCATTATCGCCGCTTCTCTTTGTGGTGCCCTCGGTTTCGGAGAGCCGGCACAATGATCTCATTGCGCGGCGTTTCGCTGGTCTATCCAAACGGCGTGCGCGCCCTCGACAACATTAGCCTCGAGATTGCGAAGGGCGACTTCGTCTTTCTGGTCGGTGATTCGGGAACGGGAAAATCGAGTCTGCTCCGCCTGCTTTACCGGGAGGCGAAGTCCACGGCGGGCGAGATTACCGTCGACGGCATCCGTGTCGACCGCTTACGCCGCAACCGCATCCCCGCGTTACGCCGCCATCTCGGCGTCGTCTTTCAAGACTTCAAGCTTCTCACCGATAAGACCGTCTGGGAGAACGTTGCCTTCGCGATGCAGGTCACCGGCGCACATACTCGCGACATCATGCGCCAGGTGCCGCGCGTGCTCGACCTCGTCGGGCTCTCACACAAGAGCCGCATGTACCCAAACGAGCTCTCCGGCGGGGAGCAACAGCGCACGGCGATCGCCCGAGCCCTGGTCAACAATCCGAAGATCCTGCTCTGCGACGAGCCGACCGGGAATCTCGACCCGGCAAACACCAGCGAAATCACCGCCCTCCTGCTGCGCATCAATCTCAAGGGAACCACCGTCATCGTGGCGACTCATAACCAAGCCGTCGTGGACCGCATGCGCCGTCGCGTCGTCCGGTTGGAGGACGGCCGCATTACAACTGACGAGGAGCGAGGCTACTACTATCTTGGACTCGGGGAAAGTCAAGTTCTTTCTGGGTGAGGTGTCGCGCAACTTTACGCGCAACACCGGGATGCAAGCGACGGCCGTCGGGACCGTCGCGATCACGATCATCTTGCTCGGTCTCTTTCTCTTCGTGCGCGGCGCGCTCACCAATCTCGGCGGCAAGCTGCTCGATCAAATCGAAGTCTCCGCCTATCTGCGTAGCGACGTAACGCCCGCGCAGACGGCCGCGATCGCGAGATTCCTCAAGCAAGATCCGCACATCGCCTCGGCACAGTTCGTACCGAAGAAACAGGGATTGGCGGAGCTGCGCGCTCGCACAAAGGGCGCGATCGACACCGCGCTGCTCACCGAGAATCCGCTACCCGATAAGTTTCGGATCAAGGCGCGCGATCCCGACGGCGTACCGGCCGTTGCTGCGAGCGTTGGCCGTTTGACCGGCGTCGACAACGTCGTCTACGGGCAGAAGATCGTGCAGCGCCTCTTGCAACTGGGCGCGGTGCTTCGGCGCATCGGCATCGGGGTGATCGTCGTCTTTTTCGCCGTCGCCGGCATCATCATTTCGAATACGATTCGACTCACGGTCTATGCGAGACGCCGTGAAATCGCGATCATGCAGCTGGTCGGCGCGACGAGCACCTACATTCGCCTTCCGTTTATCTGCGAAGGGCTGCTCGACGGCGTCATCGGCGCGCTGCTCGCGGTCGCATTGCTTGCGGCCGCTCGGGCTGCACTTTGGCCGCGCCTGCTCGAAGCGCTCCCCTGGGCCCAGCTGACCCTCGCGCCGGTTGACGTTCGCATGCTGGCGGCGCAGCTCGTCGTGGTTGGGGCCGCCATCGGGGTCGTTGGGTCGTGGATCTCGGTCGGACGCCACCTGCGGACGTAATGCGGCGCCGCATCGCGGCGCTCGCCGTCGCGCTCGCACTCGTTCCGGCGCTGACAGGCGCGGGCCAATCGACGATCGAGCAGCGTATTTCGAACCAACGCGCCAAGGCCCAGCAGACGCAAGCGCAGTTGCATTCAAAGCGTGCGGAGCTGCACGCCGTCACCCTCCGCTACCAGGATTTGCAGCGCCAGCTGGGCGAGACCAACGCCGCGATCGGCCAAGTCAACGGCCGAATCGATTCGCTCCAAGTTGTGCACCGCTCGACCGAGCGTCGAATCGACTGGAACACGATTCAGCTCGACGCCGCTCGAAGATCGCTCGAGCTGCACGATGCGTTGCTGAAGCGCCGGCTGGTCGACGTTTACGAATACGGCGACTTGACGTACGTGAACACGTTGATCTCGGCGCGTTCGTTTAGCGAGTTCGTCGAGCGTTGGGAGGATCTGCGCTTGCTCATTGCGGCGAACGAACGCACCGTGCGCGCGCGCAAGGCCGCCGAGCGGCGCGTCGCGGCGATCGAAGCCGACCTCGAGCGAACGCGCATGGAGCTGCAGCAAGAAGAAACGGCTCAAGAAGAGGCACGCAGCCAACTCAACTCGCTCGCCGGCGAGCGGCAGAATCTCGTCCAGCTGGTGGCCGTTCGCCGTCGGAGCGTCGCCTCGCAAGTCGCCGAGATGGAGAGCCTCTCTGCGGCCGAGGAGTCCGCGCTCGAAGGATTGATCCTCGAGCGCGAGCGGGAGCTGGAAGCACGGCAGCGAGCCGCCGGCATCGCGGGCGGCGTCGAGGGGGGCGGGTCCGGCATCTTTTCCTGGCCGGTCACCGGTACGATCACTTCGCCCTTCGGCTGGCGCTCCAACCCGTTCGGTGGCGGTCCGGAGTTCCATCAGGGGCTCGACATCGCGGCGCCGATGGGCACGACCGTCACCGCGGCGGCTGCCGGGACCGTGATCATGGCGCAGTGGTACGGCGGGTACGGCAACTACGTTTTGATCGATCACGGCGGCGGCTACTCGACCGGCTACGGGCATCTTTCCGCGATCTACGTCGCGAGCGGCCAGTCGGTGCAACGCGGGCAAGCCATCGGCGCCGTTGGTTCGACCGGGCAATCGACCGGGCCTCACCTCCACTTCGAGGTACGAATTGCGGGCAAACCCGTTGACCCCGCGCCCCGCCTACATTAAGACTTATCGAGTAGTCTCTGATAAGAGCAACTCATACCCCGTTGAGGCGGGTACGATATAGAGGATAGATGAGCCGTTTCCTACGCTTTTTCATAACAGCACTGCTGGTGGTCGCGCTCGGCGCGGCCGTTCTGCTCTTCATCGGCTACCGGACGGGCACGATCGCGCATCAGTCGGTGCTCGAGGTGGCAACGACCGGCGATCTTCGCGACCTCTTCGGGTCACGGGCGGCCAGCGGTTCGACCCTGGTGGATATCGCTTTGCGCCGCCTCGAAAGCGATTATTACAAAGAGATCGAGCCGCAGACGCCGATCGCCGGCGAGAGCGCCGCGCTGCACAGCTTCCTCGCCGGAAAGAAGGTCGCTAACCCGGCCTTACCGAGCGTCGCGGCGAACGGCAATCCGCGCCAAGACGGTCAGCGCGCGGGCGCTCTGCTCGCGTTCGCGCAGCAGCATTACGCGGCCGACTTCGGTCCAAGCGGTAGCGACGACCTCACCGACGCCGCGCTGCGCGGACTCATGAACTCGGTGCACGATCCATATACGGTCTATCTCTCGCCACGCGAGATTCAGGGACTGAACGAATCGCTCTCGGGCGGCAACTTCGGCGGCATCGGCGTCTATATCTATCAGCTCAAAGACGGCCGAATCGTCGTGCAGCCGATCGAGGATTTGCCCGCCGCGCGCGCCGGCATGAAACCCGGCCAAGTGGTCGACTCGGTCGACGGTAAGTCGGTTCGCGGTGTCAGCATCGACCGCGTCGAAGAGATGATTCGGGGCGAAGCCGGCACGACCGTACGCCTGCGCGCGCACGCCTACACCGGCCCCGCCGTCGATCGCACCTACGCGATCGTGCGCGAGATCATTCACGTCCCAACCGTCCGCGCGAAGATGGAGGACGGGATCGATTACATCCGGTTGTCGGATTTCGGCACGACATCCGCGGACGAAGTACGCAAAGCGCTGCTCGACGGGCGAGCGCGAGGCGCTCGCGCCTATATCCTCGATCTGCGCGACAACGGCGGCGGCCTGCTCGACGCCGCGGTCGCCATCTCGAGCCTTTTCGTGCCGCAGGGAGAGATCGTTTCGACAATTCGCCGCGACGGGGAACGCACCACCGAAGAATCGCTCGGAGACGCAATCGGCGGCCTCCATCCGTTAGTGATCCTAGTGAATAAATTTACGGCGAGCGCATCGGAAATCACCTCGGGCGCGCTCCAGGATTACCATCTCGCGACACTGATCGGCACGCGCACTTTCGGCAAGGGCGTCGTGCAGAGCATCTTCCCATTGCCCGACCAGGGAGCGCTGAAAATCACGACGGCGCGCTATCTCACCCCAGCCGGCCGCGATATCCAGCATCATGGGATCGAGCCCGACGTCGTGATCAATCAAGATCCAAACCCCTCGCTCATCGACACCCCCGCCGATAAACAGCTTGCCGCTGCGAAGGCACGTTTAGCGGCCGAGTTACGTTAATTTGGAGATCATGAAACGCATACTTTTGATTCTTTGCTCGGCCGCGCTCATCGTCGCGCCCATCTCAGCCCCGGCCGCTCGGCCAAACTTATCGACGGTCGACGCCGGAGAAATTTCCACGAGCTACGACTACCTGACCAACAACTTCTATAAAAAGGTTGATGCGCAGGTGGTGCTCGACTCGATTCGCTCCGAGTTGCTTTCGGCCATGCGGACCGCCGGCGTTAAGAATGCCGCGCTTCCGGCGATGCACGCGAGCGATGCGCAAGGGACCAACGTCCACGCAATCGATCGCGAAGTGGAAGACGCCGCCGCCGAATCAAAAGCGAAGTTCACGACGCACGCTCTCGCCTATCTCGCGCTCGAAGGGATGATGAAGTCCGTCAACGACCGGTATACCGTGTTCTTGTCGCCTAAGGAGTTTGCCGGACTGAATGAGGGCCTCGACGGCGGTGACTTCGGCGGAACCGGTATCGTCATCCAAGTCGACGACAAAACAAAGTACATTTCCGTCGAGAACGTCGTCCCGGACGGCCCCGCCGACAAGGCGGGCGTGCAGCAGGACGACCTCATCACGTCGATTGACGGCGCCACCACCAAAGGAATGACCCTCCCACAGGCAAGCGGAAAGCTGCGCGGCAAAGAGGGCACGCGAGTCATGCTCACGATCCAGCGCGACAGCGGCGCGCCGGCCTCCCCGATCACGATTACGCGGGCCAAGATTCATCAACTGAGCGTCTACGAAAAGATGCTTCCTGGGAAGATCGGGTACGTCGCGTTGACCGTCTTCGGACGAGATACCGGCGACGAGCTTAATGCCGCGCTCAATCGTTTGCAAAAGCAAGGGGCGCGTGCGCTCGTGCTCGATCTGCGCGACAACGGCGGAGGTTACCTCGAAGCCGCCGTTGCGGTCAGCTCAAAATTCATTCCGAGTGGACCGATCGTTTCAGTCGAGTCTCGCGCGTCCAACATCACGACGCTCGATGCCGACGACACGGCGATTAATCCGTTGCCGCTCGTCGTGCTGGTCAACGGCTACACGGCATCCGCCTCAGAGATTACTTCGGGTGCGATTCAAGATAGCAGCGTCGGCACGATCATCGGCACGAAGACGTTCGGCAAGGGCGTGGTCCAAACGATCATTCCGCTACCCGATCGCAGTGCCATCAAGGTCACGACGGCTCGTTACCTGACGCCGCGCAACCGCGACATCAATCACCTCGGCATCACGCCGGACATCGTCGTCGGCGAGAATAAACGCCCGACCTTCGGACAGCCGGCAAAAGACGAGCAGCTTACGCGAGCGATCCAATATCTCGACGACAAGCTCGCGCGCTTTAATCAGGAGAACGGGGTCTAGGGGAACCTCTTCAGAGGTTCCCTAGGACTTCTTGCGAGAGGCCGTCCCCGCGGTCTTTCGCTTGCGCGCCGGCTTCGGCGCGGCTGTGCCCACGGGCTCTACGGCCTCCGCGGCTTGCGTGCTCTTACGCGTTCGCCGCGGTTTTTTTGTCTCTGTAACCGGAAGCGCAATCGCGCTCGCGGTGACTTCCACCTCGGCAGTAACTTCACGGCGGGGCGCTCGGCGGCGCCGGGTCGGCTTGGCCGCTTTAAGCTCCTCGGAGGGTACGGAGAGGCTCGGCGGCGGCGCTTCAATGGCCGGCGGAGGGGC
>JBARKF010000245.1:0-5597 GCA_049800655.1 Candidatus Cybelea sp. | reverse complement strand
CCGTTACCGGCATCGGCTACGAAAACTCTCGTGTTCCCTAAGTCGATCGTAACGTTAAGAGGATCGCTGTACCCGGAACCGAGCGTGCGCGTAACGTGCGTGTAGGGCGGAGCGATTACGTCGACAGCCGGTTTGTTCATATCGCAGACGATAAGCTTGTCGTTCTTGTCGGTGGTCAACCCGCCGGCATAGTCCAACGTCACTCCAAGCACTTTTCCCTTGCAGCCACTAAGGCCGCCCGTGTACTTAATAATATGACCAGGGCCCGATGGCGACTCATCGTAAGTAATGAAGACGTCGCCGGCCTGATCTACCGCTACGCCCCGAACCTCAGTAGATGACCGCGGACCCGGCGAGCACGACCTCAGAATCTTGTTCCTTCCCTGGCCGTACTCGGCTACGAATCCGATGTAGTCGGCGTCGTAGACGTGGCCGTAGCGATCGACGCTAACGGTAACTGGGTCGATCTTATTGGCGCCGTAGATGAACTTAGGGGACGAGCCACGCGGCGCGTACTCGGTGATCCCTGGGGGCCCTGTGAAGCCGAGGTTGGCAACATAGAGGTTGCCGTCGCGGTCGAGGAAGGCGCCATCTGGTGAGTTTATCCCACTAGTAATCGAGCCGTTCGGCTTATAGCCTTCGTTTTTAAACATTTCGACGGTGTTGGTGAGGAACTCCGTAACGTAGACATCGCGTAGACCCGCATACTCCAGAGATTGTACAGCGCCCGGCGCCGAGAGGCCGCCGCGTAGCTGCGAGAGAAATGGCGGACCGGTGCCCGGTCCGCCGTAGGCAGAGCGCGTTGAGATCGAGCTGCTCCCCTGCGTCGCGTCTGGCCCGCCGAACGGAGGCTGCAACCCACCGCACCCTGCGACCAATGCGACCGCCGCCCAGCTTAGTACGTCACGGCCAAGACTTGGATTTTTCACTTGCTTGCTCTCTCTGCGTGCGATGTGCAGCGATTGAAATATTCTGCCTCGGCCACTACGTTCCCATCTTGAAGGCGATATGCGATGGGAACCGATCGCATAGCGGCGGTAGCGAATTAAGGCTGACGGGACGACGCTTCCGCGGTGGGACTCAAGGTCGCCGACCGAGCCGGCCAATATCCGTTCGAAGCGCGCCCTGATCGCGACAATGAGCGGGATAATAAAAAAGCGTATTGTCGCGATTCCGTGCGGAAAAAGCGACAACTAACGGTGGCGACAATCCTCGCGAACAGCCTAGAAAACGCGCGCGTCGACGGCGACAATGAGGCAGCAACGTGAGGCGGTTAGACGAAGACCTTCGCACACTCGCCGAGGCGTGGCTAGAAGAGGGTTTGTCGCCCCGTACGATCGCCTACAAAATCGGCTGCTCCACCAGGACGATCCAGCGAATCCAGCGGCGGCTTTATGACGAGACTACGCCGACGGCCGAAGGCGATCGTGACGAGGATCTCGTCGAGAAGACGAAGCCCGGCCGCGGCGACGTGAGCCGCGCAAACCGGAGCCGCCGCGTCAAGAGGAGTCAGGACGCCAGCCCTTGGGGTTTGATCATCCCCCTCGCCGTCGTCGCGTACGGCTGCTTTGTGTTTGTGCGCCGGCGTTGGCGCGACACGCTCTCGATCGGTGACGGAGCGGCCGGCACGGATGGGATGTCGCTCCCGCCGCTCACCGGAAGGGCCGTCGCCGCCTCTGGCCCACCCGCTTACAAGACTCCGCTTCGCCGGCCTCGCACGTACGAAACCGTCGCGCCTTATCCTGGGGACGACGCGATCTTCGGGGCCGATCCGGCGCCTGACGAAATATGGGATCCCGGTCTTGCTGCTCGTCCTAACGCGTATAAGACGTTCGCTGCGTTCTCCGGCCTGTTCGATTTTTATCCCGACAGCGACAACTAAATGTAACATGTCCGTCTCCGTGAAAATACCTCAACACAGTTCAGCTTCGTGCTATGGTAGGGCCATGAGGAAGGCTGTCGCCTATTTTCGCGTCAATACGGCACACCCCAAGGCGAGTGGCTTAGGGATAGAAGCTCAAATACGCGACGTTGATCGCTTCTGCCGCGAGAATGGCTATCGGGTCGTCGAGGAGCGCGTTGAGATCGAAACCGGCCGGCGACCGGGGCGCCCCAAGTTGGCCGAAGCGCTCAATCTAGCGACGCGATTGCGAGCGCTGTTTCTCATCGCACGGCTCGACAGGCTTTCGCGCGACATTGATTTCGTGACGAGCCTGCTCGAAAGCCGTGCCCGTTTCAGAGCCTGCGACATTCCGAGCTTGAATCGGCGAGCTTTGCGGATCCGTGCACCGGTCATCGCGGAAGAAGCACTCGCCATTTCAACACGGATGAAGGGTGAGCTTGCCGCAGCCAAAGCACACGGGGTGTTGTTGGGCGCAAGCAATCCGGCTTGTCGCAACCTTCCACCCGGCGCAGGGCATCGCGGCGGGATATCATCGCGAGTCGCGCGCCGGCGGTTGCGGGATTCAGCCCTCGCGTCCGTTGCCGGCAAGATCAAAGCGCTTCGGGCCAAAGGCTACGGCTTCGGGCAGATCGCGGCCGCGCTCAACGACGACCGCCACGTAACGGCCACCGGCGGGCGGTGGCGGGCGTCAAGTGTATGGCGCGCAGCGCGGAGGATCGGCGCGACCGAGCCCTGATCGTCAATCGCGATGGTGCCCCGAAGTTGCGGCGAGTGTCCAAATCCTAGACCTTTGGCAAGGGGAGCGACCGTCGCGTTTCCAACGGTAGGTTCGTGGCTCAAATCCCCGGTCTAAAAAGAGACGGCCGAATTATCGGCTATGCCAGGGTTTCGAGCGTGGACCAGAACCTATCGTTGCAGCTTGAGGCGCTTAGGTCTGCTGGCTGCACGCGCGTCTTCAAGGACAAGATCTCCGGATGCGCTCGAAAGCGCCCCGGACTCGATCGCGCCCTTCGGCTGTTGTGCGCCGGCGATGCGCTCGTTGTTTGGCGGTTAGACCGGCTCGGGCGTAACGCCCTACACTTGCTCCAGCTCCTCGATTCCCTGCGGGCGCGTGAAGTCGAATTTCGTTCCCTGACCGAAGCGATCGACACCAGCACGCCCTGGGGGAAGATGCATTATACCTGGGCGAGTGCCTTGGCTGAGCTCGAGCGCGACCTAATCGAAGAACGAGTCCGCGCGGGGGTCGCTGATGCTAAGAAACGCAACGTTAGGTTTGGGCGACCGCGGTTGCTCACAAGCGACTCCCTAGCCACGGCCACGGCTGCGCTTGATAACGGCCAGTCGATCGAGTCCGTTGCCCGAAGCTTAGGCTGCTCACGAAACACGCTCAAAAGAGGACTGCGCCGGAAAGACTTCCTTGATTTCGTGCGACAGCACCGCAGGAAGGCGGGCACAGGCGTCCCGGAAGTCCGGAACTCGGATCGTGTCAACGCTGCCGAATGAGTGAAGTGTCAGCCGTTATGTCGACATTGGTCGAAGCGTGACAAGCACAAACCCCCAGCGGGTCGAAGCTACAATTCGCCGCCGCACCAAGCAGATCGCCGCGTTGGATCGGCTCTTATACGGCATCAATGAACAGGACGATCGCTTCCTCTACGCCGGCATGCTCGAACACAAGCTAGACGATTTCGTTCGTGGTGCCGTTTTGCAAATGCATACCGCGATTGAGAATATCCTAGACGGCACCATCGAAAATACGCTGCTCGGCGTGCGACCCCGCCGCTATAAAGCCTTTGCGCGTGCGGCGCGCACCGTGCGCGGCCGGACGCTCATCGACCTTCTAGAAGGTGAGCGCAGTCTTTCGTTCGCTCAAAACGTTCGCCTGGCTAGAGCTCTCGGGATAATCAAGACGCAAGTTACAAAACAACTTGCCGAGCTAAATAAAATAAGGAATGCGTGCAGCCACCATTGGTTGCTCAATGTGCGCGTGCGCCGCAACCGAAAGCGAAGCAACCCGAAGCTCCCATTGATCACTTATCGCGGCCGAAGTCTCCATCAGGTATCCGTTTTTGAGGATTTCGTCGGAGAATTCGGCGGAATATACGAGCGGCTTTACGCGGTCTATAATGGCCTGCGGCTGTAACCGAGCCGGTACCTCGTCGGTCGACAGCGCTGCGACGTCGGCTTAGCTGCGTTTGTGCGTCTAGTTGACTACGCGAAGGTCGGCGAATGAGAGCGGCGTGGCTCGTCGGCGCGATAGTCTTCGTCGCCATTCTGCTAGCTGCACTTTGGCGATCCGTGGGCCCTCAGACGTCCGTGGCGCTCGCAATTATTGGTGGCCTCGTTTCCGGCATCGCACAAGCAATGATTGGGCACGAGCAACTCTCGATCATGAGGCGGGCGGAGCAACGCGACATAGAGCGGAGTCGACTCGAACAGGAGCGGGCCGAACGTGAGACCCCAGACCTTAAGGCGTCGGTCGAGTTTAGGGCGAAGAGCGAGCTTGAACCGAGAGGCATTCATGCGGATGAAAGGTATAACGCGCTCATTAGGCTGGAGAACCATGGTCGCGGGACAGCCGAGAAGGTTACGATAACCGCCTCACGCCAACAGGGCGAGCCATTGGTGCGCGAAGTAGGCATCGTTACAGGTGGCGACACAAAGTTCATTGCGTTGCCGCTGCAGCTTGGTCCGTCGATAGAGGCGACTGCGGCCACGGCGGGCAGAAGCATCGTCATTGACTACGAGGGTGCACGCTCACCGATCGTGTTCGAAATGACGCAAACGCATCCCCCGGGATGGTGATCCAAGCGGCTACGCGTTAGGGCGCGTGCCACGCTGCAAAGCAACGCGGAATAAAAAGGAGAAGCACAATGCTCGCAGATTCCATATCGGGCGCCGCCACATGGCTTGGCTGGGCCTTCATTATCGGATGTGTCGTTTTGTCGGCCGGACGGATTGTTGCTCGACGTTAAAGGAGCGTGGCCCGGGCGCCGGCTCGACGTCGGGATCGAAAAGGTATGGAACTGCGCTCAAACCCTGCCCTTGGAAAGGGAAGGCATGTTAATTCGACGGTTTGCTTCAACAACGCTCGTCTTCTTTGCGGTTCTTTCGGCTTGCTCACAGGATTCAGAGGGACCGACGACCATCTCCGAACCAGAATTTCGCGCCGTGGAGCTCGCGAGGTCATCGCCCGAAGTGCAGCGGCTTCTAAGAACGCATCCTGGCGGAACATCAGACCCCCTCGATGTTATCGACTACGACGTTCACCGAGATCAAATCTGGCAAGAGGCGGACCGCGATGACAACAGCTTCCATTGGTCGCGAAGGCCAGCTGCGTGCGCCGACGAGTATTACGTGGACGTCACGTATCCCTCGGAGACGGAACTTAAAGTGCCCGCGCCGGCAACGCCCAACGTAGATGCCGACCTGAATGCCGAAAACCATATGTTCTTGGTCGATTTAAGATCAGGTGAGGCAAGGCGCGTTGCGTGGGATGCCGACTTCGCTCCTGAAGGGCCGGTCGCGATGCCAACACCCTGCATGGATGGGTCGCAGCCTCGTTAATAAAAACGGCAGAAACCGGAGAGGTAGGCAACGAAGAATGAGACCACTCCGAGCCGCCGGTGCCGGTGTTGCCGTCGAAGCTTTCACTAGTCACGAATCAGTCACGGACGAATCGAAACAAATGCCT
>JBARKF010000244.1:0-11294 GCA_049800655.1 Candidatus Cybelea sp. | reverse complement strand
GCGCGCAACCAGATTCGCGGTCGAGTTACTGCCGTGTCGACCGGCGCGGTCATGGCCGAAGTCGAAGTCGAGGTCGAGCCCGCGAAGGTCACGGCGGCCATCACGGCCTCTTCGGTCAAACGGCTCGGCCTCAAAGCCGGCGACGCGGTCGTCGTTATCGTTAAAGCAACCGAAGTGATGATCGGAAAGTAGGTCGTGATGTTACGAACCGGCTCCGCGATCGCAGCGCTTGGCGTTGCACTGCTGCTGACGCTCTCACCGACTTCGGCGAGCAGCGATGACGTCGTTTCGGTTGTGTATGCCGGATCGCTGGTGACGCCGATGGAGGGGCCGATCAAGGCGGCGCTCGCGCAGCAGGGCATCGATTTTCAAGGGCAGGGTGCCGGCAGCAAGATGCTCGCAAATCTGATCGCTGCCGGCGCAAAGAAACCGGACATTTTCATCAGCGTCGATCCGAAGCTCGTGACCGGACTGGGCCCGAAGGTCGCTCGCGCGACGACCTTTGCTTCGACGAGCCTCGGAATCGGCTGGTCCGACAAGTCGAAGTATGCGTCGCTGTTTGCAGGCGTTGCGGCAGGGAAAACCCCGCTCGTGACGGCGCTCTCGACGCCCGGGCTCGCAATCGGGCGCACCGATCCCCAGCTCGATCCGAAAGGTGTCTACACGGTCCAAGCGATGACGCTGCTCGCCGGAGCCGGTGAAAAACGCATTCTCGGCGCGCCCGAGAACGATGCGCAGATCTTTCCAGAGGAGGATTTGCTCGCGCGGATCGATACGGGACAAGCCGACGTCGGCTTTT
This sequence comes from Candidatus Cybelea sp., assembly GCA_049800655.1. Taxonomy (GTDB): domain Bacteria; phylum Vulcanimicrobiota; class Vulcanimicrobiia; order Vulcanimicrobiales; family Vulcanimicrobiaceae; genus Cybelea. The sequence continues at coordinate 10,495 of JBARKF010000244.1, read as the reverse complement.
TCTACCGAACCGAAGCCGTCGCGCGCGGGCTTCATTTCGTGCCGCTGCCTGGAAAGGCCGCGATGAGCGATGCGATCACGTACACCATCGCCGTCATGCGCGACGCACCGCATCCGACCCAAGCGCGCGCATTCGAACAGTTCATTCTCAACGGCACCGGTAAGCGCATCTTGCAGGACGCGGGTATCGAGTATCTCAAGACGCCAATCGTCGTGCAATAAATTCTCGCGCGCTCGGCTGGAACCGGCGGCGCCGCGTCGAATCCCAAAGACACCGTTTCACTGTAGCTGTGCTTTACGGTTTGGAGGCGCGAATGTTTCCAGCCCAGTTTGACTACCGCCCGGCGACTTCGGTCGACGAGGCCATCGAAGCGCTCGTTCGTTATGGCGATGACGCGCGGGTGCTGGCCGGAGGCCAAAGCCTCATCCCAGCGATGCGGTTCCGCTTAGCCCGGCCCGCGGTGCTCGTCGACATCAACCCGGTTGCGGAGCTCGACTATCTACGCGAGTCCGGCGGTCAACTGCAAATCGGCGCCACCACGCGCGATTTTCTCCTCGAGACCTCGCCAATGCTCGGTGACCGCTATCGACTTATCGCCGACACGGCAGCGGTCGTCGCCGATCCGGTTGTCCGGCAGATGGGAACCGTCGTCGGCAGCCTTTGCCATAACGATCCTGCCGGTGACTGGCCGGTAACGGCACTTGCATCGCGCGCGCTGGTCGTCGTGCGCGGTAAAGACGGCGCACGAACGGTTTCGATCGATGACTTCATCGTTGACTCGTATACGACCGCCGTCGGCACGGGGGAAATGGCGGTCGAAGTGCGCTTTCCAACGCCGGGAGCGCGCACGTCAGGCTCCTATCAAAAGATCGAACGCAAAGTCGGTGACTTCGCGACCGCCGCGGCCGCGGTCCAAATTACGCTCGCGCCCGACGGGACAATTGCCGACGCCGGGATCGCAATCGGCGCACTCGGCCCGAAGGCACTGCGCGTTTCGGCCGCCGAGAAGCTGCTCAAAGGCGCTAAGCCGAGCAAAGCGCTGATCGAGCAAGCGATGCGCGAAGCAGAGAACATCGCCGATCCGAATCCCGACAATCGCGGATCGGTCGAATATAAGAGAGCGATGGCCGGCGTGCTCGTTGGCCGCGCGCTTACGCAAACGCTGGAACGCCTCGGCGTGGGAGGATTAGCATGAAAGTCAACGTGACCGTCAACGGCACGCCGTACGAACGCGATGTCGAGCCGCGAATGCTGCTCGCTTATTTCCTGCGCGAAGAGTTGGGCCTAACGGGGACGCACGTCGGCTGTGATTCTTCGAGCTGCGGCTGCTGCGTCGTCGCGCTCGACGGCAACCGTGCGGTGAAATCGTGCACGATGTTCGCCGTGCAGGCCGACGGACACGAGATCACGACCGTCGAGGGGCTCGAAGAAGGCGGCAAACTCCATCCTTTGCAACAGGCGTTTTGGGACCAGCATGGCTTGCAATGCGGCTACTGCACGCCCGGTATGCTGATGACGGCCTACGTGATGCTCAAGCACAAGCCCAAACCGAGCGATGCTGAGATTCGCGAGGCGATTTCCGGGAATCTCTGCCGTTGTACCGGTTATCAAAACATCGTCAAGGCAGTGCGGCAAGCGGCAAACGAACTTGCCGCCGAGCCGGCGGCCGCCACCGTGGGGAGCTGAAGATGGCACGCTCGATCGGCGTCTCGATGAAGCGCAAGGAAGATCCTCGCTTCATTCGTGGCCGCGGCCGGTATCTCGACGACATCAAACTGCCCGGGATGCTCTATCTCGCGCTGGTGCACAGCCCGTATCCGCACGCGCGCGTCAAAAGCATCGACAAGAGCAAGGCGATGGCGCTGCCGGGCGTCAAGGCGGTGATCACGGGGGAAGATCTCGATGCTGCGAAGCTCGAGTGGCTGCCGACCTTTCACGGCTACGACAAGCAGATGGTGTTGGCGTTCGGCAAGACGCTCTACCAATATCAGGAAGTCGCCGGCGTCGTCGCCACCTCGCGCGAAGTTGCGCACGACGCGGCGGAGCTGGTCGACGTGGAGTACGAGCCGCTCGATCCGGTCGTCGATCCCTACCAGGCAAGAGAAGATAAAATTATCCTCCGCGACGACCGCGAGCAGAAGACGAATCACATCTATCACTGGGAAGTCGGCGACAAGGCCAAGACCGCGACCGCGCTCGACTCGTCGCCGGTGCGCATCAAGGAACGCATTATCTCGCCGCGCTGCCACCCGGCTCCGCTCGAGCCATGTGGCATCGTCGCCGACATGAACAAAGCCACGGGCCGCTTGACCCTCTACATGACGTCGCAAGCGCCGCACGTGCACCGCACCGCGTTCTCGCTGGTTACCGGTATTCCCGAGGATAAGATCCACGTCATCTCCCCCGACGTCGGCGGCGGGTTCGGCAACAAAGTGCCGGTCTATCCGGGCTACGTCGTCGCAACGGTTGCGTCGGTGATCATCGGTCTGCCGGTGAAGTGGGTTGAGACGCGCACCGAAAATCTCACGACGACCGGTTTCGCGCGCGACTATCACATGGACGTCGAAATCGGCGCAACGAAAGAGGGGAAGGTCACCGCGCTGAAAGTCTCGACCGTCGCCGATCACGGCGCGTTCGATGCCGCCGCCGACCCGCGAAAATATCCGGCCGGTATGTTCGGGATCGTGACGGGCTCGTACGATTTTCCGGCCGCGTTCGCCGAGGTCGACGCCTATTTTACAAATAAGCCGCCGGGCGGCATCGCCTATCGCTGCTCGTTCCGCGTGACCGAAGCGTCGTTCGCGATCGAACGCGGCATGGATCTCCTCGCCCGTAAGCTCGAAATGGATCCGGTCGATCTTCGTCGCCAAAACTTCATCAAGAAAGAGCAGTTTCCATATTCCTCGCCGCTCGGCTTCACGTACGACAGTGGCGACTACGCCACGACGATGCGCAAGGCACTCGACATCATCGGCTACGAAGCCCTGCGCAAAGAACAGGCCGAGAAGCGCAAGCGTGGCGAGCTGATGGGGATCGGCATCTCGACCTTCACCGAGACCGTCGGTGCCGGCCCCGGCAAGCAGTTCGACATCCTCGGCATCAAAATGTTCGATAGCGCCGAGATCCGCATCCATCCAACCGGCTCCGGCATCGTGCGCACCGGTACGCGCCATCAGGGTCAAGGCCACGAGACGACCTGGGCGCAGATCGTCGGCGAGGAACTCGGACTCGATCCTCAAGAGCTGCTCGTTGAAGAGGGCGACACCGACACCGCGCCTTACGGCTTGGGAACCTACGCGAGCCGCAGCACCCCGGTCGCGGGCGGCGCGCTCGCGCTCGCCGCTCGGCGCATTCGGGAGAAGGCGAAGAAGATCGCCGCGCATCTGTTGGAAACCGCGGAGGACGACGTCGAGTGGAAGGATTACAAGTTCGGCGTCAAGGGCATCCCCGACAAGAGCGTCACGATGAAGGAAGTCGCCTTCGCCGCGTACACGAATCCGCCGCCCGAGACCGAGCCCGGACTCGAAACGAGCTACTACTACGATCCGCCGAATCTCACATTTCCTTACGGAACCTACATCGCGGTCGTCGACGTCGACCGTGATACGGGCGCGGTCAAAGTGCGGCGCTTCCTCGCCGTCGACGACTGCGGAACGGTGATCAATCCGATGATCGTTGAAGGGCAAATCCACGGCGGCCTCGCGGAGGGCTTCGCGATCGCGTTCATGCAAGAAATCAAGTACGACCAAGACGGCAACAACCTCAACACCAACTTCACCGAGTATCTCATACCAACCGCGCTCGAAACACCAACGTGGGAGACGGACCGGACGGTAACGCCGAGTCCGCACCACCCGATCGGCGCCAAAGGCGTCGGCGAGAGCCCAAACGTCGGCTCGCCGCAGGCTTTCGTCAACGCGGTAATGGATGCGCTCTCACCGCTTGGCGTCACGCACATCGATATTCCGCTGACGCGCGAAAAAGTCTGGCGTGCCATCCACAAGGCGTCATGAACTTAGAGTGGAGCGGTCAGGAACATATCACCGCGAGCAAGGAGAAGGTCTGGACCTTCATCAACGATCCCGCGAGCATCGCATCGTGTCTGCCCGACGTGCGTCAGACCAATGTGCTTGACGCGCATACGTTCGATGCCACGGTCGGCGTCGCGGTGGGTCCGGTGCGCGGTTCGTTTAAGTTCAAGATCGGGCTCGAGCCGCGCGCCGATGGCAATCACATGGATATGAAGATCAACGGTGGCGGATTGGGCAGCGTCGTCGATCTGGTCGCCGCCGCCGATCTTGCGGCCGACGGCGATGCAGCGACGATTTTGAACTGGAAAGGAACGGCATCGATGCGCGGGCCGATCGCGACCGTCGGCGGCCGCGTCCTCGACACGCAAGCGCGCCGAGTGATTAGCACGACCTTCGAAAACGTTCGGAACCGCCTGAGCGGTAACCATCCATCGCAATGAACGCCCGTGAGGTCTTTGAGCTCGCCGTCGAACTGGAGCGCGCGCGCATGCCGTTCGCACTCGCGACGGTCGTCGAACGCCACGCGCCGGTCAGCGCGCATCTGGGCGATCGAGCGATCGTCTTCTCCGACGGACGCATGCAAGGCTTCGTCGGCGGATCCTGCTCGCGCGACGAAGTTCGGCGGCAAGCCATCGACGCAATGCACGCCGGAAACGCGCGTCTCGTGCGCATCGAAGGAAGCTGTGCCTCAGAAGGCGCGGTCGACGTCTACATCGAGCCACACCTTCCCGCTCGAACCTTGGTCGTCGCGGGCTTCACGCCGGTGGCCGCCGACCTGGCGCGTTTCGGCGCGCAGCTCGAAGGCTATCGTCTCGTGCGGGCGGTCGCGCCAACTGAAGTCGACGAGGCCGCCGAAGATGACGGCGCCCGGACGCTCGCGGTGCCGGAACTGCGCGGTTTTATCGCCGCCCTGGATCGGAGCGATCGCGCGCGGCTCGTCGCCGTTGTCGCTTCGCTCGACCGGTACGACGAAGCCGTGTTAGCGACGTTGCTCGAATCGGATGCGCCGGCATACGTCGGCCTGGTCGCCAGTCGCAAACGCGCGGAACATCTTTTCGATCGCCTAGAGCAACAAGGCATCGCGCGGGAACGCATTGCAACGGTGCACTCTCCGGCCGGTCTCGATATCGGCGCGCAACGTCCCGGTGACGTGGCCATCTCGATTTTAGCGGAGATCATTACGGTCACGGCGGCCGACCGGCTCCGCGAGGGCGCGCAAGCGTGAACGCGGCGCAGATTCGCGAGCGCTTTGCCAAGACCGGCTACATTGCCGACGAGGATTTCGCGACTACGTTGGAGCTGATGCTCGCATTGGAGAAGCCGCTTTTGGTCGAGGGCCCAGCCGGCGTCGGCAAGACCGAGAGCGCGAAAGTGCTGGCCGGCGTGCTCGACACTCGTCTCATCCGGCTGCAGTGTTACGAAGGGCTCGATTCAGCGAGCGCCCTCTACGAGTGGAACTATCCGAAGCAGCTCCTTCGCATCCGCCTCACCGAAAATCAAGGGATCGCCGTCGACGAACGTGAGGCCCAAATATTCGGCCGTGAGTTCTTGCTGGCACGTCCGCTGCTCGAGTCGATCTCGCAGGAGCGCGCCCCGGTGCTGCTGATCGACGAGATCGATCGCGCCGAGGAAGCCTTCGAGGCCTTCTTGCTGGAAGTTCTCGGCGAGTTTCAAGTGACGATTCCGGAGATCGGGACGCTGCGCGCAGCCGCGCGTCCGATGGTCGTCGTAACGTCGAATCGAACGCGCGATCTCTCCGACGCGCTGCGACGGCGCTGTCTCTATTTGTGGATCGGCTATCCGTCGCCGGAACGCGAAGTCGCGATCCTCCACGCCCGGCTTCCCGGCATCAACGCCCGGCTCGCGGAGGAGATCGCGCGCTTCATGGAGTTTCTGCGCGCACAACCCTTCCAGCGCGTGCCGGGAACCGCCGAGAGCCTTGATTGGGCGCTGGCGCTCGTGCGACTGCATCGCGACGCGCTCGACGAAGCGACGCTTGCAGCGACGACGGGCTGCATTTTAAAAGTCCAGGAGGATTGGGAGCTGCTGCGCAGCCTGCGGACGCAGTACGCGCCGTTGCTCGCCCCGGCGTGAGATGAGCGACGACCTGGTTTCGAAGATGGCCGAGTTCTGCGCGCACCTGCGTCGCGAGCACGCGTTCAACATCGGCCCGCGCGAATCGCTCGAAGCGCTCAAAGCGCTCGAGATCGTCGATACTCGAGAACGCTCGCGCGTTGCCGCCGCGCTGCGCGCCATCTGCTGCAGCCGGCCGGAGGAGATCGAGCCGTTTGCTCGCGCCTTTGCAACCTTCTTTACCAGCGCGACGCAAGGCGTACGTCAGCCGCGACGCGCGCGGCGCGAGCGTCCGGAGTCGCGCGACGCGCCTGCCGCCGCCGAAGCGATGCGGATCGAACGTCACCCCGACACGGAGAGCAGCGCGCAGGCCTGGCAGGCGCTCTTGGCTCGCTACAGCCCGAGCGCGGCGCACGCACAGCCGCCGTCGATTCCCCTTGGTGGGCTCGATGCCGCGCGCGCTGAAGCCAACCGGCTTTTCCGTCACTTGCAGCTGGGCCGTTCGCTGCGCTGGAAGCCGCAGCCGCGTGGCGAGCGGTTCGATTTACGGCGAACGCTTCGCGCGAGTCTGCGCACCGGCGGCGACCTACTTCAGCCGCATACACTCGGGCACCCGCTGCGCAATCCGCGGTTCGTATTGCTGCTGGACGGCAGCCGGTCGATGAGCGAGCATGCGCCACGAATGCTGCAGTTTGCTTACGCGCTCTGCGAGCGCACCCGTCGTGCGCGTGCCTTTCTTTTTAGCACGGAGCTGCGCGAGATCACCCGCGCGCTGCACGATGCCGCCCGCGCGCGCAGCTATCGTTTGGACGATCTCGGTGAGGCCTGGGGCGGCGGCACGCGTATTGGGGCGAGCTTGAGTGAGTTCGTACGCGAGCATGGCGCGAGCTTGAGCGATCAAACTTTCGCGATCGTTATCAGCGACGGCCTCGACGTGGGTGAGATCCCGCGGCTTGCGCGCGCGATGCGCGAAATCGCCCGTCGCTGCGCTGCTGTTGCCTGGGTCAACCCTCACGCAGGCCGTCCCGGCTACACGCCCTCGGCACGCGGCATGCGGGCCGCGCTGCCCTACCTGACGTCGTTGACGTCGTTTGAACGAATGGCGGCATTGAGCAAACTCGGACGCCGCGTGCGGGTGACCAACGTTGCGTGACGTTTTCGGGGTTGCCGCGCACTGGCTCGACGAGCGCCGCAGCTTCGCGCTCGCAACGCTCGTCGAACTGCGCGACGCAGCAACCGCGCCAGTCGGGACGACGATCGCGGTCGATGCCGGCGGCAACGTCGTCGGCAACATCGGCGCGGGATGCTATGAAGCCGAAATCGTCGAGGCTTGTCTCAAGACGGCCGTCGACGGGCAGCCGCGCCGGCTCGACATCAACCTCGGCGAGGAGGACGAACTGCTCGGTGGAACCGCCTGCGGAGCCGCGCTGGAACTGGTGACGTGGCGTCCTGAGCCGGCGTTTAGCCACGAAGCCCGAGCGATCGCATCGGGCGAACGCGTGGCGCGCATGCGCATCGCGTACGAGCACGCCGATGGAAGCCACGCATCGTTCGAGCACGTCTTCGCTCCCAAGGATCGCCTGATTTTAGTCGGCGCGACTTCGATCGCGGCGCAGTTGGCGCTGCTGGCGCGCCATCTCGACTTCAGCGTCGTCGTGGTCGACCCGCGACCGGCGTATGCAACGCAAGATCGTCTCTCCGGCGTTTCCCAGATCGTGCGCGCGTGGCCGGATGAGGCGCTTCCGCCGATGCTCTCCGAGCGCACGCCGGTGGTCGTGCTCTCCCACGATCCCAAGTTCGATCTCCCGGCGTTGCGCTGCGCGCTCCTCTCCGACGCACCGTACATCGGTCTCTTAGGAAGCCGCCGTTCACAGGCAGCGCGACGGGCTGCGCTCGCGGAGCAAGGTTTTGACGATACGGCGCTCGCGCGCATCCATGGCCCGGCCGGTCTCGACCTTGGCGGCGTCACGGTTGCCGAAACGGCGTTATCGATCCTCGCCGAGATCGTCGCCGCTCGTCGCGGCGGTGAAGGCGGACCGCTGCTGGCCGGAGTGGGTGCAATTCATCGATAGTCGAGTGTCGGCCGTAATTATGGCGGCGGGAACGTCATCGCGCGTTGGGAAGCAGAAGTTGTTGATCGACTTTCGCGGCCGGCCGATGATCGAACACGCGATTGCGGCGGCGCGCGCCTGGGCTCCGGTCGTCGTCGCCGGCTCCGAAGTGGCGGCGTATCTCGCTGGGAGAACGGGCCTCACAGTGTTGCGCAACGACGAGCCCCGCCTTGGCATGTCGCACTCGCTCAAGCTGGCGAACCACTTCGTCGCCGGCGGCTCTGCGATAGTCGTGCTGCTCGGCGACAAGCCGCTCGTGACCGCAGCCCTGATCGAACGCGTCTGCAACGCAGCCGGGGATGCCGATATGGTCTATCCGGCGCGTGGCGCCCAGCCCGGTCACCCCGTCTTCCTCTCGCCTCGAGCGCGCGAGCGCATCGACGATCTGCCGAATGGCGATAGCCTGCGAACGCTGCGCGACGACGTACGGCTGCGAGTGCATGCCGTCGAGATTGAGGACGAAGGCGCCTTCTTCGACGTCGACACTATCGCTGCATTGCGCGCGTGACGCGTTGGCGGTGCGCGCTGCCGTGGATCGCGTTGATCGTCGTCTACTTCGTATGGGGCTCGACGTATCTGGGCATTCGAGTCGCCGTTGCGACGATTCCGCCCTACTTAATGACCGGCTGCCGCTGGATCGTTGCAGGCTGCCTGCTCTTTGCGATCCAGTGGCTGGCGACAAAGCAAACACGTCAGCTGCCGAGCCGTGCAGAGGTTGGGCGCGCGGCGGTGACGGCGGTGCTCCTTATCGTCGGCGGCAACGGCTTGCTCTGCGTCGCCGAGCAGCACGTCGAGTCGGGGACGGCTGCGTTGATCATCGCCGGCACGCCGATTTGGATGGTGCTGATCGACAGCATATTCGAGCGGAATGCGCCAAACCGAAGCGTGATTGCGGGACTGATCGTCGGCACCGCCGGGACGATCGTTCTCGTGGGCAACCTAGCAAGAGGCGGCGACGCACTCTTTGCGTTTCTGATTCTGCTCGCGTCGCTCTCGTGGGCGCTTGGATCGGTTTACGCTCGCGGCAAGCCCCACCGAACCTTCACCGCGTCGCTGGAGATGCTCGTCGGCGGTGCGGTTTCAATAGCCGTCGGTCTTGCTGCGGGAGAATGGTCGCACTTGAGGATCGCGGCAATTTCGCCGGCTTCGCTGTGGGGAATGCTCTGGCTGATCACTGCCGGCGCAATGCTGGGCTACAGCGCCTACGCATACGCCGTACGCACGCTGCCGACCGCGACGGTGGCAACGTATGCGTACGTCAATCCCGTCGTCGCGGTCGTTCTCGGCGCGCTCGTTCTGCGCGAGCGCATCAGCCCGACGCTCATCGCCGGCGGCGCGGCCATCGTCCTATCGGTGGCGTTGATACTGGCCGGAAGCCGCCAAACGTCGGAAGAGCTCTCGCAGGTTTAACTGCTTTGCGGATAGACGGCAACGCCGTCAACGGCGCGCAAGCTGTTCGTAATCGACTCGATCAGCGTGCCCGAAGCATAGTCGTAGACGAGCACCGCGTTGACCGAAGGATCGGCGACGTACAAGTGTTTGAACGGCTTGTCGAAGGCGAGCCGGAAGGGATCTTGCATGCCCTGATTGATCGTCTCCGACGGCGTCTTCGAGCCCGGCGGGAAAACGTAGACGGCGGCATTCCCAATGCCGGAGCCCTGATCGGCGACCACCACGTCGCCGCTTCCGTCGACTGCATCACCCGCCGACCAAACGATCGGAAGTCCGAGGTTTTGCGCGGTCGTCGATCCCGGCGGATACTCGTTGACGTCGCCCGGACCGCCGCCATGCGCGCCGGTGTTATAGGAGACGTAGAGGTTGTTTTTTGCGTCGAGCGCGGCGCCCTGCGGGTCGGAGACGTTGATGGTCCGCTTCGAGCGCGTCTTGCCGCGTGGAAACTCGACGACCTTTCCACCGACCAAATCGACCACGTAGACCATGCCGTTGCGCCCGACCGTGACGTTCGTCGGGTAAGCGAATCCGGTATACAGCAGCTTGTACGTGGTGCTGCCGTGCGGATACATCGTGACGGTCTGATTCGATACGTTCGTAACGAATAGGTTACCGTGGCGGTCGACATAGCAACCCTCGGGACCGCTGATGCCGTCGGTGATCTGGCCAATCGGATTGGGGTTCGAGCCGGTCGTCGGATAGATCTCGATGTCGTTGTTCAGGAAATCCGCGACGTAGATCAAATGCTTCGCCGATTTGGCGGCCGGCGAGAGCCAGCCACCGCCCCGATGGGCGGGGTGCGGTACGCCGCGCGGAACGCCCGCCGGC
>JBARKF010000243.1:0-11853 GCA_049800655.1 Candidatus Cybelea sp. | reverse complement strand
CGCCCTTTGTCATCCTGAGCGGAGCGTCCTGAGCGAGCGCAGCGAGTCGAAGGGCGCGTAGTCGAAGGACGGCTAAAAACGGTTGTCGCTCTCGCGTCCTTCGACTACGGCGCTGCGCGCCTCCGCTCAGGATGACAAAGGTGGTGCCATTTCGTCCTTCGACTGCGCTCGGCTACGCCTCGCTCCGCTCAGGATGACAAAGGTGGTGCCCAGATGACAATTATGAAATGAGCGGCGTCCCAGGGTTTTCTAAGGCGAGAGTTTGAAGATCGAGCCTTCGGAGAACGCGCCACCCGACGACGTCGTCCCATAGAAGACCCCATTGAGCATAGCCAGGCCGGCTTGCGGCTCCTCTCCATCGGGCTTGCCCAGAAAACTGTAGAGCACACGTTCGCGGCCGGAGGGCGTTACGCTAAAGACCGCTCCGAGGTTTTTTGCGCCGCCCAGGTGCGTCGTGCCGTACAGCGTGCCGCTTAGGACGGAAAGATGCGAGAGTGGATACCGGCCGTCCAAGCTCGAGCCGCAGCAACTGAAGCTGTGGATGACGCGTTCGCCGTGCGCGGATTCGTTCAGCGCATAGACGGTGCCATCACCGTGTGCACCGCCCCCGAGCGTGGTGCCATAGACCTTTCCGCTCATCGCGACGACCCCGGCCGCGGGATACGCGCCATCCGGCGACGCCGCCGAATACTTGAAAGCATGGAGCGTCTTCTTCGTTCCGCTCGTGCTCGCTCGAAAGAGGGTGCCGCATCCCTGCGCACAGAGCGCTGTCGTGGTGCCGCCGAACTCGGTCGTTCCGTAGAGTGCGCCGGCAACCGTGGTGAGCCGCGCCGTTGGAAACGCGCCATCGGTACCGCCGCCGAAGCGATAGATTACTCGCTCTTTGCCGCCCGGGGTGATGGAAAAGATCGTGCCGCATCCGGTTGCGCAGAGCCGCGCACGTTTTCCACCATATTGCGTCGTTCCATAGAGCGTACCGTTTAACGCGACGAGACCCGCAACGGGGTTGGCGCCGTCGGTGCCGCCGGTAAATCGGTGGAGTATCTTTTCCGGCTTCCCGTCAGCGCCCAGCGCGAAGACGGTGCCGCAACCGCCCGAACACGCCGGTTCGTTGCCGCCTCCGTTCGTCGTGCCGAAGAGCTTGCCATTGAGCAAAAGCAATCCCGCGGCCGGAAGGGCCCCATCGGCGCCGCCTTTGAAGCGATAGGTTATGCTTTGGGCTCCCGAAGTCGTCACGCGAAAGACCGTTCCGCAGCCGAGAAAACAGAACTGCGTCGTCGCACCGCCTATTTCCGTCGTTCCATAGAGCTCGTCGCCGACGACGGTGAGATTCGCGAGCGGCTCGTCGCCATCGTCGGCCTTATTGCCGAAACTGTAAAGGGATTTGTAACTCACCGTCCCGGGCCGCAGGCCGTCCGCACGCGAGGCAGCGAAGCTGCGCATTGCGAAAGGAACGCCCGGCACCGGCCCTCCTTGGGAACACCCGGTGAAGCCTACGCAGAGCGTTACTGCAAAAACTCGTCTTGCTCGGCTACTGAGTATCAACGGGCTCGTCGGAGGGAGGCTCGGTAACAAAACGCGAGAGTGGGTATTTCGCCGGGATTGGCGAGAACGCGCGCGGCGCCTGGTTAAAGTCGAAGCTATCGGAGATGCTCGCGGCGCGCGTGTCGGTGTAGCCGTCAGACGTTGGGCCAAGCGCGGGCAGCTCGAATGCCTCTTCGATGAACTTCAGGACGCTTCCATATTCGTATTGAGTATGCGACACGAAGCCTTGTTTGGCGTAGGGAGAGATGATCAAACACGGAACGCGAATCCCCAGGCCACGGAAGTCGAGCTGCGGCGGCTTCGCGTTGTCGTACCAGCCGCCCCAGTCGTCCCAGAGAACGACAATCGCGGTCGATTTCCACGCGGAGCTCTCGCCGATCGAATTCACGACCGAGGCCACCCAAGAGGGTCCGCGGTCGCTATGCGCCGCCGGATGATCGGAGTCTTCGCGGCTCGGCGTGACCCACGTAACCGCAGCGAGATCGCCGCGTTTGGCGTCTTTGAGGACTCGAATCTGCGGCGCGATGACGCGCTTCGGCCAATCGGCACCGTAGCGAACGTATTTGATCGCCTCGAACGGCTCCCACATGCCCCCATCGAGCACGCGTGTCGCGTAGATTCTCCATGAGACTCCGGCATTGTCGAGCGTCGTCGCGATGCTCTTGAACTGGTCGAAACAAGGGAAGGGCCCCGTCTCGCTGACCTGGCGCGACAGGTCGACGACGCCACTGATCGTACCCGGAGGCGAGTCGCAGTCGTCCGGCGTCTCGGTCGGAAAATTAACTTCGGCCTTCGTGGGATTGAGGTTGTCCGTGCCCGCGATTAACGTCAGATGGCCGGTGAAGCTTCCACCGAACTCCGTCGGAAACATGTGATCGGCAAGCACGTACTGCTGCGCCATCGCCCAGTACGGAGCGATCAGCTTGCGCTCGACGTGCGTATACGCCGGATTCGGACCGTTGTGCGGATTCTTCGTGCCGAAGTCGTCGAACCCGTCCATCTTGCCATTGTCCCAATCGTCCATCGACGAATACCAGTCGTGCCGCAAATCCGGACCCTGGAACGTGATCGCACGAAGCGCGATCTTCTGGCGGACTCCCTTGATAACTGCGTACCCGTAAGACGGCGCGTCGGCACCTGGATAGCTCGAAAAGAAGTTCTCGAAGCTGCGATTCTCCTGGATGATGACCACGACATGATGGATATGCTTGCCGACGGACCCGCCGCCTGTCGGCCCCGGGCCGGGCGGCAACACCGGCGCACCGTTCGACATGCCGCCGCCGGCACCCGAACCACACGCGGCGCAGGCAGCCAGCGCAAGCGACGAAAGGATGCATTGGGAATTACTCATCGTCAGTAATCCGGAGGCTCGCGATCTAGCGGCTGTTTCAAGAAGTAACTGGGTGGAAACCTTGCCGGAATCGGCTTAAATTTCGTCGGCGGCTGTGAGAAGTCGAAGCAATCGGAGAGATCGTCGGCGCGCTCGTCGGTCGTGTGCAGCGAGGGCAAGCCGAACGTCTCCTCGGAGAACTTGAGGATGCTGCCGAACTCGTGCTGGGCGTGCGAGATATAGTGCGTCTTGGCGTACGGCGAGATGACGATCAGCGGGACGCGGAATCCGAGTTCGTACGAGTTGTAGCTTGGCGGCGCGACGTGATCGTACCATCCGCCCCAGTCATCCCATGTAACAAAGATCGCGGTGTCGGACCAATATCGGCTCTCGCCGATGGCATTGACGATGGACGCGACCCACGATGGGCCCGAGCCGTCGGTATCCCGCGCGTGATCCGACTGGCGGGCGCTGGGCGTTACCCAAACAACGTCGGCAAGACGCCCCTTGGCGATAGCGGTAAGGACTACCGACGACGGCGCCTTGACGTTTTTATAGGAGGGGCTGGTGCGAATCTGCACGATCGCGTCGGGAGCGTTCCAGAGACCGGCGCCCCGGGTGTTTTGATAGTAGCGCCACGTCAGCGACTTGCGATCGAGCAGCTCCATCAACGAAAGCCGGCGAAAGCATGGGAAGGCGGTGTGTCCAACCTTTCCGGCCGCATCGATCAAGAAAACGAGCGATCCGGGCGCCGAGTCGCAACCACCGCCGCTGTTTCCACCCTGAGGACTCAGGGGATTGTCGGCCGCTCGCAGTGCGGAGCCGTCAGCGATGGTCGAGGTCCCACTAATGATGTATTGATGGGCCGGGAAGCTCGGACCCTGATTTGTTTGAAACATTCGATCGCCGAACGTATAGCGCTCGGCCATGGTGAAGTACGGCTTCACCTCGTCTTGCGGCACGTAGCCGTAAGCGCGAAGTCCGCGCGCAATGCAGACGGTGACGCCCTGACAGGCCGATTTGTCTCTATCGAATCCGTCGAGTTTTCCGCCGTCGTACTCCAGCGCAAAATCCGAGTGCTTGTGGCCAAGGTCGTATGGCGCGCTCAAATCGATCGGCCGCAGTTCGACGGTTTGACCCTTCGAGTTCAACCCACTGCGCACCGTATCCGCGCCGGGAAGGCCATTGAAGAGATCGTCGACCGATCGGTTCTCCTGGAAGATGATGACGACGTGACGGATCTTCGTCGAGGGACCGGGCGGAGGTGTTTGCGTGGTAAGGATAGGCGTTACCTGTTGCGAAGCGACTCCGGCTCCATGCGACGCGCCCCCGCAGGCCGCCAGCGTCGAAAGCAGCGCTGCGGCAACGCATCGGAAGCGGTTCATCATCGCTACTAGGGAGCGATACCGATGGCAACGGGACCGTCGAGGCCGTTGCCGATCGTGCGGAGCGGCTTGCTCCACGAAGACCCGTAGACCACCATCGTGCTCGGGCACGCGTTAGCGACGTAAAGCAAACCCGACGAGCTCATCGCCATCGTCGTGGGGCACGCGATACCCTTTGAAATCACACCCAGCGGCTTAAGCGTCGTCTCGTCGTAGATAGAAACGGTGTTGTTTTGATAGTTCAACACGTAGAGCTGCTTCGCGCTGGTTGAAATTAGGCTCAGCGGCTCCCGAACGTCGGTCTTAATCTGGGCACTCGGCGTCTTCTGCCCCTTTGCATAGATCGTCACCGCGTTGCTGTGATGGTTTGCGACGTACAGGTTTCCGGCAGCATCGAAGGCGAGCGCATCCGGCGTCGCAATCCCGGTCTTGAGCGTGCGCAGCGGCGATCCCTTTCCGGGCGCGTAGACGGTGACCGAGTTGTCGTTCCAATTGGCGACGTAGAGATTGCCGCCGGTGTCGAAGGCGAGCGCCTCGGGCCCCTTGATACCTTTGATGATCGTTTGGAGTACTTTCGTCGATCCGCGCGCATACACCGTAACCGTCGCCGCGCCGTAGTTCGCGACGTACAGCTTTCCGGAGGGGGCGATCGCCAGCGCGTAGGGACCGCGTACGCCGTCGGTAATGACGCGCTCGGGTTGGGAATTTCCCGGCCGGTACACCGCGACGCTGCTGGTTATGCTTCCGCTCGGCTTGCCAAAGTTGCCGACGTAGAGGCTTCCGGACTTGTCGAACGCCAGCGAGTTAGGAAACGCTACTCCGCTCGTGATCTCGTGAAGCGCCGGCTTGCCGCCGGCAGCGTAAACCCTGACGTCGTTTCCGTACCAGTTCGCGACGTAAACGTTGCCCGCGGCCGTCGGGCGGGTGTTGAATGTGGGAGCAGCCCCCGGCAGGACCGTCCCTTCTTGGCTTGCAGAGCAAGCGGAAAACGCGAATAGCGCAGCGAGTGCAGCAACTGACAGTCGGCTCATCCGCGCTGGAGCTTCTCAGTCGAGCGAACGAAGGCCTCCGCGCTACCACGAGCGCGACGCTTGTCCGAGCAAACGCCCGAGCGTGCGGAGAATCTCGGCACGGTCCCCGAGCTGCTTCCATCTGGGGGTAAGCGTAGGAATTTCGTTTTGCCGCTCGCTTGGAGTGACGGTGCTCTTGAAGAGCCCGAGCGGTGTCGCCGGGTAACCCGCGACGGCTCGAAAGATCAAGTCCGCCCAAAACGCATTCGCCCAGCCGAACTCCGCGCGGGTGAAGCGCCAGGGATTGTCGGGATCGATCGACTCGTGCATCAAGCCATCGATGGTATCGCTCCTATCGAGCATGTCGATCGATTCGACGACATCCTGACGATGTGTCGTGGTGAGTGCCGCGCCGATGATCCCGAGCGGCCACACCCAGCCATTCGGAGTGTGCGAGCTGCCGAGCCCCGTCGCATAAGAACCACCATAATAGTACGGATTATTGGCGCTCAACGTGAAGCGGCGCGTAGCGAGATAGACGGGATTTGCGTTACCGCACCAACCGTACCATGGAAGCGTCGTCAAGTTGGGAATGTTCGCGTCGTCCATCACGGCGTCGTGACCGTACCCGTCGGTTTCGTAGACATAGATCCAGCCGAACCGCCGGCTGTCCGCCTTACCGTAACGCAGAATGCCGGCCTGGACTTGGGCGGCGAGCGTCGTTGCTCGCTGCGCGAGCGCGTCGTCGTTGAAAGCCTGTCGCGCGAACCGCGCCAGCAGCTTCATGGCGACGACCGCCATCGCGTTCTGCGGTATATTGAATCGATACATGACCGGGTCGTCCGACGGGCGAAAAGCGCTCCAGATCATCCCCGCGTTTCGATTGAACCGCGCATGCGTCGGCACCGGATGCGTCCAGGCGTAACGGCTGCACGACGCGTGATGCTGCTCGCATTGCAACGTCGCGACGATCGTGCTCATCGCTCGATGAACGGTTGGCGTAAAAATGGACCGATCCAGCGTGTTCGCATAGTAAGCGAAGACAAGCAAAACCGGCCACGCCAGAGAGTCAATCTCCCATTTGCGCTCCCACACGTGGTAGTTGGCGCTAAAGGCCTCGGCGTATGGATCGACCAGGATGTTCTTCGCATCGCGCTGGATCACGCCAAAAAACATTTTGTGCATGGCCGAAGACCGGCGCACGAAACGAAGGTAAGGTATGGTCTGTGCGGCCGAGTCGCGGAGCCACATCGCGGGAATATCTCCCGACTGAACGTAGGTCGTTCCGTCCGACTCCCTGAAAACATCCGTAAACAGCTCGTGAAAGAGCGTTTGCGTGCGTATCACGCGGGTACCCGAGTCGAGCGGAATGTCGAGCGTTTGGCTCTCCGCCGGGTAGCAAACGAGCGATGCCCACGCGATTCCGAGAAAGAGCGCCGCAGCCTTAGAACGCAGCGTCACGCGGCTTTGCTTCGCGCCCGTGCGGCGGCGCGCCTCGCTACGTTAAGAGGTTCTCCGCCACGATCGGCAGTTCGCGCACGCGAATGCCCGTCGCGTGATAGACGGCATTCGCAACGGCGGCAGCCGCGCCGGTAATTCCAACCTCGCCGATGCCCTTCACATGGGCCGGATTGATGTGCGGGTCGTCTTCCTCCACGAAGATCAGCTCGGGGTCGGGAATATCGGCGTTGGTTGGGACAAGGTAATCCGCGAGATCGGCGTTCATGATCCGCCCCGAGCGCCGGTCATATCGGGTCTTCTCGAAGAGCGCCATGCTGATTCCCCACACCACGCCGCCCAAAAGTTGGCTGTTTGCAGTCTTCGCGTTGAGAATGCGCCCAGCGTCGAACGCTCCGACGAAGCGCGTGACACGAACGGTGCCGAGGTCGGGATCCACCTCGACTTGCGCGAACTGAGCGCCGAAAGCTTGCGTCGCGTAGCGCTCTTCGTCGGCGGTCGGCTCGTCGTGCGCGTCGACCACGATTCCGCCCGCTGGTACACGGCCGCCGTTCGCAGCGAGCTTCGCTCGAAGCTGCGACGATCCGACCGCGACGACCGAGCCGACGCTGCCGGAGGTTTGCGAGCCGGCGGCCACCGGTGCCGGCGGAAGATCCGTCGAGCCGAACTCGAAGCGGACGCGCTCGAACGGAATGTCGAGAATCGACGCGGCGAGTTGGGCGTAGACGGTCGGCGAGCCGCAGCCCTGCTCGATCGTGCCGCACTCGACGAGCACGGAACCGTCGTCATGCATCGTGATCCGGGCGCTTGCGGCGCTGCGGTGGGTCGCGCGCGACGCCGTTGCCATGCCAAGCCCAACGAGCATGGGCCCGTTGCGCATCGAGCGCGGTTTGGGGCTCCGCCGGCTCCATCGGAAACGCTCCGCGGCCAACTGGTAGCATTGGCGCAGATGCTTGCTGCTGTACGGCTTTCCCGAGTCGGGACTGCGCTCGGCGTAGTTACGTAATCGCAGCTCGATCGGATCGATTTGGAGCTCGTACGCCAGCTCGTCCATCGCCGACTCCATCGCGAAGGAACCCGTCGATTCGCCGGGGCCACGTTGATACGTAGGTTTGCTGATGTTCAGACGCGGCAGCTGATGCGACATCCGATAGTTTGCTACGGCATAGAGATCGCGACTGAAGACGCCGCACGCCTCCACGAACTCGTCGGATATGCTCGTCTCGCTCAGAACGTCGTGGCTGACGCTCATCAGCCGGCCGTCGCGACGCGCGCCCAAGGCGATGCGCTGTTCGGTTTGCGGGCGATGACCGATCCAGCCGAACATCTGCGGCCGCGTCACGATCAGCTTCACCGGGCGCTCCACGAATTTCGCCGCCATGGCTGCGAGCGCGACGTGCGACCACGTCTGACCTTTCGAACCGAACGCACCTCCAACGTAGGGAACGACCACGCGAATCTGCGACGGCTCGATGCCGAAGATCGCCGCGATGCGTGATTGAACGCCGAACGCCCATTGGGTGGAATCGTGCAGCGTCAGACGCGCACCCTCCCATTGCGCGACGGTTCCGTGGGTCTCCATTGGATTGTGGTGCTCGGTTGGCGTGCGATACGTTTGCTCGATGCGGACGGGTGCGCTCGCGAACGCCGCGGCGGAATCACCACGCCGGGCGTCCGCCGGCTCGCCGAATATCTCGTCGGGAATGTAACGCGGCGCCGCGTCGAGCGCCATCTCGGGTGGCTCGATCTGATATTCGACTCGAACGAGATCGGCGCCGCAGACGGCAGCTTCAAAACTCTCGGCGATCACGACGGCAACCGGCTGCCGATCGAACTCGACAACGCGATCTTGGAGGAGAAAGTAGGTCGAGCCGTTCGGCCCGCTCTTATGCGCGTTTACGCGCGGAGCGTTGCTATAGGTCATGACGGCGACGACCCCGGCCGAGGAGCGCGCCGCAGCGTCGTCGATCGCCGTAACGCTTCCCTTCGCGATCGTGCTCGGCACGACGACGGCGTGGAGCAATCCCTCGAGACTGTAATCGCCGGTGTAGATGGCCGTGCCGCTCACTTTTGCGGGACCTTCGACCCGATCTCGCGGCGCGCCGACGAGCGGCTGACTCATACTGCTGCCGCGATTTCGAGCGCGCGCACCAACGTTCGCTGCGCGAGCAGAATCTTGAAGTCGTTTTGACCGTATCCGCGCGCGCCCGAAAGCGCAGCTCGCGCCGCTCGCTGGAAGCTCGCGCGCGTGGCGGAGGCGCCGGCGAGTTCACGCTCGGCTTGCGGCGACCGCCAAGGCACCGTTGCAACGCCCCCGAGCGCAACCCGCGCCTCGCGAATCCTTCCACCGGTGACGTCGAGCGCAACCGCTGCGGAGGCCAAGGCAAAATCGTATTGCGCGCGGTCGCGCACCTTCAGATACGCGGAACGAGCCGCAAAGGGCAGCAACGGCAGCGAGACGCCGACGATCAAATCGCCGGAAGTGAGCGAAGTCTCAATCTGTGGGGTGCTGCCCGGCAACCGATAGAAGTCGTGCATCGCGATCTCGCGAGCGCCATCCGCGCCGGCGACGTGGACGGTTGCGTCAAGGGCGCTAAGCGCAACGGCGAGATCCGAAGCATGCGTAGCGATGCAACGATCGCTCGTACCGAGCACGGCTTGGCGGCGGTTCTCGCCGGCGACCGCACCGCAGCCGCTGCCGGGTGAGCGTTTGTTGCACGCAGTAGCTACGTCGCGAAAGTACGGACAACGCGTCCGCTGGAGAAGATTTCCGCCGATCGTCGCCATGTTCCGCAGTTGCGGCGACGCGCTCTGCTCCAGCGCTATCGCGACCAGCGGAAAGTGCGCACGCACGTTGCTATCGGCCGCCACGTCGCTCAGCCGCGCCAGCGCCCCGACATAGATCGAGCCATCGCGCCGCTCGACGGCGCGCAACGGCAACCCATTGATGTCGATCAAAAGCGGCGGCTGTTCGACGGTGATTTTGATCAAGTCGATAATGTTGGTGCCCCCGGCTAGGAAACGCGCGCCCGGTTCGCCCCCGATCGCACCGAGAGCCGCTGCAGGAGTCTCGACCTTGACGTAGCCGAAGGGGTTCACGTTGTCCCGCCAACCTCGAGAATCGCGTCGACGATGTGCGGGTAACAGCCGCATCGACAGATGTTCCCGCTCATCTGCTCGCGCACAGTTTCGCGGTCGAGCCGGCGACCTTCCCCGAGCAGCGCGACAGCCGAAACGATCTGCCCGGGCGTGCAATACCCGCACTGAAAACCATCGTGTTTAATGAAGGCGGTCGCAATAGGATGGAGGCCGCCGCGTGGCGCGATGCCTTCGACCGTCACGATGCGGTCGCCGACGTGCATGATCGCCAACGTCAAACACGAATCGATGCGCCGGTCGTTGACGAGGACGGTGCAAGCGCCGCAGGTTCCCTGATCGCACCCCTTCTTCGTCCCGGTTAATCCGCAGCGGTCGCGCAACGCATCGAGCAAGGTTACCCGCGGCTCGATCGTCAGCGACCGATCGACACCGTTGACGTTGAGGAGAATCGTTTGCGGCTCGCTGCTAGCCGCCGCGGCTAGCCCATCGTATTTCCTTATCGGACTAGCATCGCTGCGAGCGCTCGCGACGATGCGCAGCGCGATTCCCGAGGCGGCGGCGCGGACAATGAACCGCCGGCGCGTCAGTCGGCCTCGGGCTTCTTCCGGCATCTTCGGCTGGTGCACTCTCGCTTTCTTCCCCGAAAGGCACCCCGCTATTCTGCTCGCGCTTCGGCGACTCAGCCGAGGAACGCCGGTGCCGTATGGAGCGCGCCGCTGCCGTTTCGCCAAAGGGCATACGTGAGCGCTTGTTTTGAGTTCATGGAAGCCGCGCCGATTTCGCCGCGCGGGTCGATCGCAATGACGCAGTACATGTCTTCGTGCAAGTTCGGCGCAGTCTTGGCCATGAAGCGCATCACATCGTCGCAAGCCTCTTGGGGGTGCGCGCCCTGCGCCATCCGCTGCACGATGAACATCGAGGTGCAGTAGTTCGCCATGACGTCGCCGTTGCCGGTCGCCGAGGCGGCTCCAGCCGCGTCATCCGCATAGTAACCGCAACCGACGAGCGGCGAATCGGCGACGCGTCCCGGGATCTTCCAGGCGAGTCCGCTCGTCGAACATCCGGCGACGACCTGACCTTTCCCATCGGCAGCAACCATCCCGATCGTATCGTGGTGGTTGCGATCGATCCAGAACGTGTCGTGATTCGGTGTGCTCCTCCACTTCAGCCAGGTTTGGAGGCTCTTCGGCGTGAGCAGCTGCATCGGCTCGAAGCCCATCTCGATCGCAAACTGCAGCGCACCCTCACCGGCCATCGTCGTGTGGCGCGTCTTCTCCATCACTAGGCGCGCAACCGAGATTGGATTTTTGATCTTGTGCAGATTGCAGACGGAACCCGCGCGGTGATGCGAGCCATCCATAATGCCGGCATCGAGCTCGACCTCGCCTTGCGCATTCGGCAGGCCGCCATAGCCGACGGAATCGACGTTTGGGTCATCCTCGGCGACGTTGATGCCCTTCTCCACGGCGTCGAGCAACGATCCGGCGCCGGCGAACACCTGCGCGGCGCGTGCGTTGGCTTCGATGCCCCACTCCCACGTCGCCAAGAAGACCGGGCTGCTGGTTGACTCCGCCAAGGCCGGCGCCGGCGCTCCGGCCGCCAAGGCAGCGGTGGCCGCGCTCGTGCCGATGAGGAATTCGCGGCGATCCAGCGGTTCCATCAGCAACTATCGGGTGCAGACGCTGTCGAACGTCGCCGTCGGTTCCGATCCGGTCAGAACTTCGTGCACGGTTACTTTATTCGGCGTGACTTTGGCGTACGTAACGGTATCTTGCATTGCGAGCCTGCCGATCGAAGAGGTTCCCGTGTACGTCTTGCCATCGCTCGAGGTAAGAAATGCGTGCACGCCCACGTTATCGGCGCTAGCTTGCCAGTACCCGTTCATGCGGTCGTTGTAGCCGAAGTAGAAATCGCCGGAGTAGGTTGCCGTAGCGACGTGGTTGTGGACCACGTTACCGGGCACGACCGCGAACGTTGCGGTGCCTTGATCGGTGCGTGCCGGCTGGTCACCCAAGGCCGGCACGTT
>JBARKF010000242.1:0-21417 GCA_049800655.1 Candidatus Cybelea sp. | reverse complement strand
GGTTCTGTCGTTCGCTTGTGTAGTAAGTCGAAACGCTCGCCGTTGCGCCCGATGTGGAAGACGGTCACGGCGAATCTGAAAGGCGCAAGCGAGGCCGGCAGCGTGGCCGCATCCGCGCGCAACAGATAAGCGCCGCGCGCGCCCGCACCGTTGATCACCGTCGCCATTCCGTCGGGATCGACCACGATGGCGCTGCCTTCGTCGACGCCGAGTCCGTAAACGCTGCGCGCTCCCGGCAAGAGCTGGTCCTTGAGAATGCGCGCGAGAAAGACCACCAGGCGTCCAAAGCGATCGCGCACCACGAAGTGTGTATCGGTGATCGTATCGGTAAGCGCGGGCCACGCAAAGAGTCCGGTGGTAAAACTGATGCGCGGCTCGAGTGGATTGGCGACCGCGTCGCGCGAGGTCGTCTCTAGATTGAGGCGATCGCCCGCAACGGAGTCGTAAACGACCGCGCCTTGAATCGCTAAACCGGCACTCCCGCCGCCCACGACCCCGCCGCGCGCGTAGACGTCCTTCACGGCGGCCATGAGCGCGCTGCCCTTCCAAGCAACGTAGTGCGCTTGATCGCCGCCGGCGAAGTAGACCGCGTCGGCTTTTTCCACGACGCGTGCCGCGGAATCCACTTGGCTGCGCGACGCGCACGGCGGAATCAGCACCGTTTGCACGGACGCGAAGTTTCCGTACTGCACGAACGGATGGTCGTAGATGTCGGAGTACGACGCCCGCAAAACGACGACGTTACCGCCGCGTTTGGTCGCATCGTCGGTGAGGCGGCGATGCAGCCACTCGATCGACGCGGGCGGCGAGCCGGTGATGCCGGCACCGTCGAGCAGTATACCGGGACCATGCAAGTGCGGCGTCGGCACGTAAGCGCCGTGCCGCGCGAAGATCGTTATGGCACACGCGAGGGCAATCGTTAGCATGTCGCGTAGTTCGCCCATGAGGGAGGTGAGTCCATGCTCTGCCGAGGAAGGTCCACATTGCTCCTCTCACTCGCGGTGCTGGCTTCGTGCGGTCGAAGCAATCCAACGCCGCCACTGCCGGGATCCGCAACCAGCTCCCAAGACGCGATACGGCCCACCGTACCCGTCGTCGGCGGCTGTGCGATCTTTCCGGCAAACAATCCGTGGAACACCGACATATCGAACTATCCGCTCGATCGGCGGTCGGCAAAGTACATTGCCGCGCTTCCCGGCAACCTCCATCCCGACTTCGGGCAAGATCCGCACTACGGCATTCCGTTCAACATCGTTCCGAGCACGCAGAAGAAAGTGCCGGTGCACTTTCACTACAAATCGCAGAGCGATCCGGGTCCGTACCCCATTCCGCCCAACGCACAGATCGAAGGCGGCCGCCACGCAAGCGGCGATCGCCACGTCCTCGTGCTGCAGCAAGGTGTCTGCAAGCTCTACGAGATGTACGACGCCTACCCGATTCATCACGGTCAAAGCTGGCGCGCCGGCTCGGGTGCGATCTTCAAGCTCGACAGCAACAAGCTGCGGCCGAACGGTTGGACCTCAGCCGACGCCGCCGGCCTTCCGATTATCCCGGCGCTCGTCAAATGCGCGGAGGTAAAGGCCGGTGCAATCGAACACGCGCTGCGCGTCACCTTCAACCACACGCAGGCCGGTTACATTCATCCGGCGACCCACTATGCCAGCGATAGCCGAGCGAAAGATCTCCCGCCGATGGGATTGCGAATTCGGATGAAAGCTTCGTACGATATCTCGGGCTTATACGGGCAGGCGTACGTCATTGCGGTGGCGATGAAAACGTACGGCATGTTCGTGGCCGACAACGGCTCCAATTGGTACTTTCAAGGAGAAGGGGGCAAAGCATCGCGGTGCTGGAACGACAACGACCTCGACCAGCTGAAGAACATTCCGAACACGGCCTTCGAAGTGGTGAAGACCGGCAAAATTTTGAGGTGACGCGATGCTCGAATTGTACTTAGCAGCCGCACTGCTCGGCGTGGTCGCCGGTCTGCGGACGCTTACCGCGCCGGCCGTCTTCTGGCTCGAGCGCCATCGATCGCCCGTGGCGTATTTCTTGGGCTTTTTAGCCTTGTGGGAGCTGGCCGCCGATCTCCACCCGAACACGCCGGCGCGCACGGGCCTGCTCGGACTCTCGGCCCGCGTGATCAGCGGGGCCTTCTGCGGTGGCGCGGTGATGGCGACGGTTGGGGGCTCGCTCTTTATCGGCGCGTTGTTAGGTGCGATTGGGGCGGTGGTGGGCGCGTACGCGGGGCTCGCGGCGAGAATCCGGGCGATCGCGCTGATTGGTCGCATCCCGGCCGCGCTGCTGGAGGATGCCATCGCGATCGCCGGCGCCGTGGCGATCGTTACCGAACTTGTATGATTTTCTCCATCGCGATGACGTCCACGCGCCGCCCGTCGAGCATGCCGTGCTCGCGAAAGATTCCGACCTCCGTGAATCCCGCTTTCCGATAGAGACGCTTCCCCCACTCGTTTGCGTCGAGCGCGTGCAAGACGATCTTGTGGAAACTCGCGCTCACCGCGCTCGCTTCGAGCGCGCGTAAGAGTTGCGCGCCGATGCCACGACCGCGCTGCGAACGTGCGACGTAAACGGAGAGATCGGCGATGTCGGCATGCGCGCAACGGCCAGAGAATCGGTTGAGCGACGCCCATCCGAGCACCCTGCCGGCCTCGGTCGCGACGACCACGGGGAAACCTTCGTGCTGCCCCCACCAATCGGCGATGTCGTCCGGCGACTTGGGCGAGGCGTCAAGGGTTGCGATTCGATCTTCGATGCCTTCGTTGTAGATTGCCCGCACTGCCTCGAGATCGCTCGCTACGGCGGGACGGATTTCCGGCGCGCTAATCGTCGTCGGGGGGCTTCCCGGTCGGAGGCTGTGCCAAGAAATACTTGGCACCGTACTTCGCTTTGATCGGTTTGAACACGCGGGGACGCGATCGAAGGTCGAACATGTCGGAAATGTTGTTCGCGCGAACGTCGGTCGTGCCCATCGAGCCTAAGGTGAACGTCGTCTCGATGTACTTGAGAATGCTGCCGAATTCGTATGGGACGTGCGAAACATAGCCGCGCTTCGCATACGGCGAAATGACGATCATCGGCACGCGCATTCCGAGCTCGTACGAGTTGTACTGCTTCGGCGCGACGTGATCGTACCAGCCGCCCCAATCGTCCCACGTGACGATGATCACGGTAGAGTTCCAAAACGAGCTCGTCCCGATTTCGTCAACGATCGAGGCGACCCATGATGGACCGCTGCCGTTCGTCTCGCCGGCGTGGTCGGAAGCCTTTCCCGAGGGCGTGATCCACGTAACGTTCGCGAGATAGCCGTCCGAAATGTCGGTTAACACGCGCGACGATGGCGTGATCACGTTTTCGTTGTACTCCGTCCTGTTTTGCCACAGATGCTTGATCGCATCGAGCCCGTTCCATAAACCAGGGCCTTTATTCTCCTGATAATAGTGCCAGCTAAGCCCGCGCTTATCGATTAAGTCGGTTATTGCCGTGCGATCGAAGCATGGGAAGGCATACTGATCTTCGCGGCCATAGCTGTTGATGAGCTGACCGAGCGTGCCCCGTGGTGAGTCGCATCCACCAGTTCCCTGACCGCCGGGGGTCTTGGGGTTCTCCGATGCGCGAAGTGATGAGCCATCCGAGACGGTTGACGTGCCGCTCACGAGGTACTGATGCGCGGGAAAGCTTGGGCCTTGGTTCGTCTCGAACATTTCGTCCGCGAACGCGTACTGCTCCGCCATGTCGAAGTACGCCTGAACATCGCTCTCCGGAACGTAGGAGTAGGCTCGCATACCGGCCTGCGGGCACTTCCAGTACGCCTCCACGCACTTGGATTTGGCCAGGTTGAAGCCGTTCATATTGCCGCGCGCGTAATCGGTTTGATAGTCCGAGTGGGTGTGCAGCATATCGTATGGCCCGGTGAGCGGATCGGACTGCAGTTGAATGTACTGCCCGTGCGAGTTGTAGCCGTATTTCACGGTGTTGGCTCCGGGCAACCCGTTGAAAAGGTTATCGGTTGAACGGTTCTCCTGAACGATCACCACGACGTGATCGATCGTGCTGCCATACGCTTGCGTTGGGCCGGAGCGGTGCGACGAATCGATTCCGCCGGTGATGGGGGCGCCAAGCGGAGCGGCCGCGGGAGCCCCTCCAGGAGCCGCGATGGGAGTACCAGGTTGACCGCACCCCCCCAATACGAAAAGGAGCAGAAGGGCCACAAGAGAGCGCCGCACTGCAGTATCCTACGCCCTTCGAGCCCTACGCGCCTACGATTTGCCCGGAAGAATTTTCGCGCGAGCAGGCGCCCTTCCGGCCTGGGCCTTCTGCCTAGCGCGGGCCGACGATTCGCCGGCTATGATGACTGCAGTTAACGTGATGTTGTTTCGTGACACAAAAATCCGGTAGATCGCGCCGGTAATAGCGACCCGCCGGACTCGGTAGTTGTGCGTAGATATCGGTTTTTTAAACGCCGTGTGCGCGAGCGCAGCGGGAACTTCGCACAGCGCTTTCTCGTTATCCGTTTACGATGACAACGACGAAACTCACCGCATTTCAAGTCGCGATGACGGTCTATTGCGTCTGTGCGGCATTCATGGTGCTGACCCGATAGCCGGGTAGCGCCGCACGCAGGAATCCCGCCCTATCCCGGGCAAGCAGCCTTTAGCTCGCCTCGGGGGTTACGATCGTGGTCGATCGACGCACATCATATAGGCCCATCGCTAGTACCGGCGTTCGCCGGACCAAGCGCGGGATCATCATTTCTCGGTAGTAAGCTTTCCCTCTCACCACTGTGGGACAGTGGTGTATTCCCTCCGCACTTAAGAGTGATGAAAGAAATGGAGCTACCTGATGAAAACCTCAAGTCTGACTCTCTATTCCTTGGCACTCATCGCAGCCGCCGGCCTGATGGCGGGCTGCAGCAGCAGCACCGGCTCTTCCGGTGTCACGCCGGCCATGTTTAGTTCAGCACGAACCGTCTCGATCAACGGCCTGCTGGTTCCGGCTACACATCCGAATCTCAACGCGCTGCATCACTACCAATCGGTGACGCCCGACAAACACAAGAAGAAGAAGAAAGCCGACCAATACTTCTCGAGCTTCGAGAGCAGCACGATCCTCCAGTTCGACTATCCCAAGAGCGATGCATCAATCGGCACGATCTCGGGCGTTACGGACCCCTCCGGTGAATGCACCAACGTTCTCGATGGTGTTGGTAAACACGACTACTGGGTCAGCGCGGCAGGTTCCGACGAGCTTGACGAGTTCGCGTTCGGTGGTTCGACGCCGGTCAAGACCCTGTCTGAATCCACCGGCGAGCCGGCCGGCTGCGCCATCGACCCGGGAACCGGTAACCTCGCGGTAGCAATCCTTGGCGCCGGCGACGTCGTGATTTTCGCGAACGCCACCGGGTCGGGTACGGCGATCTCGGATGGGCTTACCTCGACCTACTTCGACGGCTACGACACCAAGGGCAACCTCTACGTCGACGGTGAGAATGCCAGCGGCATATTCCAGCTCGTGATGCTCCCGAAGGGCAGCAGCACTTTCCAGACGATGTCGACCAGCAACTCCGTGCTGGCTCCCGGCCAGGTGCAATGGGATGGCAAATACATGACGGTCGACGATCAAGACGGCCAGGCCATTTACGGCTACGCCTGCAGCGGCACGAGCTGCAAGCTCAAGCAGACGGTCGCGCTCTCGGGCTCGGGCGACTGCGTGCAGACGTGGATCGGCAAAGGGCTCGTCTTCTGCCCGGACGCCACCAACGGGGAAGGCTACGTCTACAAATATCCGGCCGGCGGTGCGTTCATCGCAACCCTGACCGGCAGCTGGGACCTCCCGATCGGCGCAGCCGACATCAGCAAATAGCCTCAACCTCGCGACATTCGTAAGATCGAAACGGGCTCGCTTGCGCGAGCCCGTTCCGTATGTCATCGCGAGCCCTTCGACTACGGCGCTGCGCGCCTCCGCTCAGATGACAAGCTGCGCCGGAGGCACGTCGTCGGGCGAAGGGTAAAATCTGAGATAACCGAGCAGACGTAAGGAGCAGTATCGCTATGAAATTCGTGAGTCTAACGAGGTACGCGTTCGGCGTAACCGCTGCGGCGGCCATGATGGCGGGCTGCAGCAGCAACGGAGGTTCGTCGTACGGCGCGCCCTCGGGTTTGACGCCGAATAGTTTCCACTCGCCGCGGACCGTTTCGATGAACGGGCTGCTGATCACGGCGGCGCATCCGAACTTCAGCGTGCGCAATCCCATGGTTCCGATCGCGCCCGAAAAGCAGAACAAGAAGAAGGCGCTCTATCAGTATGCATCGGACTACGACGGATCACTCCTTGAGTTCGACTATCCAAAGAGCGACGCACAAATCGGCGAGATTACGGGCGTCTACATGCCTAGCGGCGAGTGCGCCGACATCCTGTACGGCGCCGCGAAACGCGACTTTTGGGTGACCGTCTCGGGTTCTTATCAACTTGCAGAGTTTGCCCTCGGCGGCAAGAAACCGATCAAGACGCTGAGCGTTGGATCCGGCGGCGAGCCGGCTTCCTGTGCGATGGATCCGACAACCGGAAATCTGGCAGCGACGCTCTTCAGAGGCGGCGTCGTGATCTTCCAGAACGCGAGCGGCTCGGGCACGTTGCTTGCGACCAATGTTGAGACGTATTTCGACGGCTACGACAACCACGGCAACCTCTACGTTGACGGCTTCAATAACGACAATCAAACCACGATGGCCGAGCTTCCGAAAGGCAGCAGCACGTTCAAGACGCTCACGCTGAGCAATAGCGTTGGGTTCCCCGGTGCCGTGCAATATGACGGCACCTACATCACGCTCTTAGACCAAGAGGCTGAAGCCATCTATGGTTACACGTGCAAAGGCACGATCTGCACGCTCAAGCGGACGGTCTCGCTCTCCGGTGCTAGCGACTGCGTTGAGACCTGGATCGGCGTCGGCGCGGTCTTCTGTCCGGATGCCGGGCTGAACGAGTCCACGGTCTACAAATATCCGGCCGGTGGTTCATCCATTGCGACCTTGAGCGGAAGCGGGAATGTGCCGAACTCGTTCGTCGAGGTTCGCAAATAGACAATCTTTACGATTTCTTGACGACTCTGCGCGTAGGATTGGAATTGGAGTTTTCCAATCTTCGCGGAGGTTGTGATATGTTCAAACGTCTCGGCGTCGTCACAGTTATCGGGACGGCTATGGTCTTTGCAGGATGCTCAAGCGCTTCGCAACCGTTCAGTGCGAATGCAACGTCACCGTCGGCAGGGCGCAGCACCTCGCCGTCCGTTTCGCCCGACAAGGACTGTGGCAGCTCGGGCCACGTCTTTGTCGCGCCGTGCCCCATCAAGCTCACCAAGCACACGAAAGACGGCATCGTCGTCACGGTCAGCGGACCGAAAGTCGTCAGCTCCGACTTGGGCAGTATCAAGAGCTGTTTCAACGCGCAAAACTGCTATAACGCGCAGCGCTATGGCAGCAGTAAGACGCAGTGGCTGATCACCTCGGGCTCAAGCTGTAGCGCCGCCGACGTCGAGTTCGACGGATTCAACGCCCACGGAAACAGGGTGGGCTACTTTTTCCTGGGGCTGAAAAACAAGTATTGTCCGTAGCGGGCTTGCAATCCGCGAGCCCGCCGCAAACTCACGACTCCGGATCAGGATCCGGTCCGAATCCGGCCCGAATCCGCTTGCGATATGCGCCCGGCGTCTGGCCGACGAAGCGTCTGAAAGCTCGGCTCATATGGCTTTGATCTGTAAACCCGGCCTCGGCGGCCACATCGCGCAGCGGCCGTTCCGTTTCGACGATTCGGCGGCACGCGAGTTGCATCCGAAGACCCGTCACGTAGTCGCCAATGGTCCGCCCTCGAAATCGATGAAACACGCGGCAGAGATGCGATGGATGAACCCCAACGGTTCCCGCCAGGTCGCGCACCGACGTCTTTTCGTCGATGCTGCGTGCGATGCAGTCGTCGACCTCGGACATCCATCGTGGCTCTTCCGCCGGAAGGACCGACGCACCGGCGGCAGTTGCGCACAGGTGATAGAGCAACGCTTCGACCGCGAACTCGGTCGTTGCTTCGCGCGTTAGGAACTCTTGATATAACCGCGACATCAGCCACGCCGAGTCGCCACCGCGCAGCTCCGTGAAGTGCTCTGGAAGGTTGCCCTCCGCATTCATCGCGTCGGCGCAATCGGGAAGCAGTTCTACCATGAAGAAACGCCCGCCGGCCGGCCCGATCGTGTCCGTATGTTCTTTACGCGGCCCGTGAAAGACCACTGTAAAAGGATCGTAGGCGATCGTCGTCGTCCCAGACGTTTCGCGATATGCGCCTTCGACGAGCAGGCAGAAATACGCGTATTCGTGCGTATGGGATGGTACGGTTTTCCCGGTCGAATGGCGAACTTCTGAGAGCACTGCGCCGGCAAAGCGCGCGCTCGCGGTATCGCCGAAGAAGGAACCCGCTTGCAGAGCGATCGTCACGGTTGTAGTTCTCCCCGCGCAAAAGTCACGATGATCTGCGGAAAACCGGCGGCGTTGTGCGGCCATCCATCTGCGGTCGACGCCGGAACGCGCAACGTGTGATCGGCTCCCGGAAAGACGCGCACGATCACCTGCTCGTTCCCGTGCGATCTCAAAATGGCCGTGGTTTGCGCGATGCTCGCCGGCACCGGCACCAAGGCATCGTCTGCGCCGAAGACGAGCAATACGGGAACGCGGACGCCGCCCCACGCCGACGCGTTATCGTAGTTCCCGACTTTGTCATACCAATCCCAAATCCAACTGGCATCGTCGGGTATACCTAAATCTGCGAGCCACCTAGCGCTGCGGGCGTCCGCGATATCGGCGCGGAGCTTATCGTGTGACGCACCGGCACGAGCAACGTCGACGAACTCGGCGTAGAGCGCCTGGGCATCCACGAGGTCCTTTCCCGAATACATCGTTGCCAGCATCGTGTCAACGCGATAAAGATCCTGCCGGTATTGAGGCCCGACCGGGCTGTCGGCTGCGATAATCCAGCCGACTTGGCCGTTGTGCTCGGCGATGGCAGCAGCCAATTCGCCGCCCTGGCTGTGACCGTAAACGCCAATCTTGCGCGCGTCGACGTCGCTGCGATGAGCCAGCAAGTCCACACCGGATCGGGCGTCGCCCGCAAGGGCTTGCATCGTCGAGGTCCGCCAGTCGCCGCTCGATCCACCGACGCCGCGCTTGTCGTAAATCAACGCGACGACGCCGTGCCGTGCCACATAGTCGGCCAGATATGCGCTGGCCCAACGCCCTTCGGCGCCCGATCCGTGAACGAAAATTACGGCGGGATACTTCCCGGCGGCGCGCGGGGCATACACGGTACCGGCGAGCCGCACCCTTCCGTTAGCAAACGTTACGGGTCGTTCGTCGTAAGGCTTGGTAGTTGTTGTCGACGACCGATGAAGAATGAAGGTTCCGTTACCCGCAGGGTCGCGGAAGACACCGGCCATCGAACCGCCCTGTAGCGTTCCATCGAACGTCGTGGTGGACGCGTCCCCGACCAACTTCCAGTGAATCTCGCGCTTTAGTTGCACGTCTGATAACGGTATATCCATAGCACCGAGGTCGGGTGCGGAGAACAAGCCCTGGGCTGGAGCCTCCGCGGGGAAATCGAAGGCCACCTGTAGTCGCGCAATGCCACGCTGCATGTAGCCTTCCCAGCGGCCGGCCGATGGCGGCGGGCTTGCCTGCAACGCCGCCGCAAGAAAAACTGCCATCAACATGACGGGAGTATCTCACAGACCAGCGGCAATAGGCTTGTACCGGATTTGCGCGCGCGGATAACCGCATGCGCCTATCAAAACGCGAACCTCCGCAGGTTCAGGCCCTGCACGCGCAGCATAGCTTTCCTGCTATCTCTTGGCAAGCCGATGAGGGCCCGGCTAACATGACCATTGAGAGGAGGCTGCGATGAAGCATCTATTGTTGCTCCCTTTATGGGCGGTTTTCGTTGCCGGCGCAATACTATGCGGCTGCGGCGGTGGATCCCAATTTGTCTTCGGCGCGAAGCAGCCGCTAACGGACGCGCCGTCCCTCGGCGCAACCGGACTCAATCTCTACGTCGCGAATTACGGTTTAGGCACGGTGACGGTCTATGCCGCCGGCGGCGAGAAGCCGCTGCGGACGATCTCCCACGGCCTCGCAGCGCCCTATGCGCTGACGTTTGATGGCTCCGGCAACCTCTTCGTCGGTAACCTCAGCGAGATCGACCCAAACGTAAGGGTTTACGCCGGAGGCCAAGGGCGAGTGTTGCGGACAATCGACCGGGGCGTTGGAGATCCGGAGACGTTGGCGTTTGATCCCGCCGGCAATCTCTACGTCGCAAACTTTTGTTGCGAAAATAGGGTGGCGGTCTTCGCTCCGGGGAGCGGGAAGCCGCTACGGACGATCACCCAGGGCGTGAACGAGCCGCATGCGCTGGCGTTTGACGGCTCCGGCAATCTCTTTGTTCCAAACGTCGGCAACAGCACCGTGACGGTCTACGCGCCGGGCAGCAACCAGGTGGTTCGCACAATCTCCCAGGGTGTGGATGCCCCGGATGCCTTGGCGTTTGACAGTTCCGGCAACCTCTACGTCGCGAACATCGGCAACAACACCGTGACGGTGTACGCGCCGGGCAGCGCGAGCGTGATACGAACGATCTCGCAGAGTGTAAGCTATCCCCAGGCGTTGGCATTCGACGGATTCGGCAATCTGTTCGTTGCAAACTTCAACCGAAACGCCGTGACGGTCTACGCCTCGGGCAGTACAAAGCTGTTGCGGACGATCACCCATGGCGTGCGTACGCCTGACGCGCTCGTGTTTGACGGCTCCGGCAATGTATATGTCGCGAACTGCGGGTTGCACTGTGGCGGCTTAGGCAACGGCACCGTGACGGTCTATTCTCCCGGCAGTTACAATCTGCTGCGCACAATTTCTCAGGGCGTGAGCCAGCCGCACGCGCTGGCATTTGGGCCCTGAGTCGAACCTACGGAGGCTCGGGAAAAGGAAATCCCCCGCGAAAGTTTCGCTTCTACGGGGGATTCCGACTGGCTTCAGATTATGAGTTTGCGATTATTGGATCGTGCCGCTCCACGTGGAAGGCCCTGATTGATTTTGTGCGTTCCAAATGTGAAGCGTTATCGGTTGGCCGGAATTGAGCGTCCAACACGAATAGCCGTATAGCCCGGTGAAGCCGGTAACGATGATTTTCTTATTGCTCCACTTCGACACTTGCAGTGTAACTTCGTTACCACTTCCCTCGTAACCGGCCTGCCAAGTGCCGTAGGCGCCGTAATAGTAACACGCAGGGTTACTGACAACGAATTGAATGCAGCACGAGTCGCCGTTGTATGGCTTCATACGCCCGAAGCCCGTACCTCTTATGACGATGTTCTGATACTGTTCCGCTTGGATCTTACTCACGTGTTTGATTCTCGGAGTGGCATTCGGGCTTGCGAGCACGAGCGAGTGCAAAGCCGCGCTTGGATTAGCACCCGAAAGAGCGTTAGTGCCCGGAACGGCACCAGCGCCCGGAACGGCACCACCGCTACAACCCGCTAACACTCCCCCGGCAATTGCGAGAGCCAGGGCCTGACGTACAAACATTTTCACGAGGGTCTCCTTTCTGCTCCTGAAAGACTTGTGACAGGTTGGGGACCGCCACATAGGCTGAAGATGACAGCTTTCATGCGAGCGTCTCCTTACCCACCATTTGCCAGCGTCCGACCGGCTACCTGCTCCTTTTAAGGCGCGATGCTGAAGACGGTCCCGTCCTTGCTCGTCCCGCCATTTGAAGTCGTGCCGTAAAGCACGCTGTCCGCTGCAACCAGCGGTGCGGCGGGATTCGCACCGTCCGTTCCACCTTGAAAGCTGTAGAGTACCGATTCGCCGCCTGAAGCGGTTAACTCAAAGACGATCCCGCAGCCTGCACTGCAGCCTGACCCACCGCCACCCTGCTGCGTCGTTCCGTACAGAGCCCCATCCAATGCCGTTAAGCCGTTGGGATAAGCGCCGTCGCTTCCACCTTGAAACGTGTAGAGTGACTGCTCGTTGCCGCCGGCGGTTAAGCTAAAGGCCATTCCGTAATGGTAGTTCGCAACAGGATCCGTCGTTCCGTAAAAGACGCCGCCTTGCAAAGTCAGAGCTGAGGGATACGAACCTCCAATACAGTAGGTGCAATCGAAATTATAGAAAACGCGGAATTTACCGGAGGCACTAAGACGGTACGCAGTGCCGGTCCCATAGCTATCCTACTTCACGATGGCGAAGGACTGCAAGTCACGCCGTCAACTTTGAACCTGGCCTCATATGGGCATGCCGTAATTGCATTGGGCATTTGATACGTAGGTCGGCTTTATTGCGCGTCCGCCCGAACTGCATAGCCGAGTCGCGCAAGATTCGCGCGAATCGTGACATCCAATCTGGCGGCTTCCGTCTGCTGATGCTGCAACTGCGTGGTCAGGAGTCTCATCTTGCTGGCGAACGATTCGCTGTCGTCATCGGCGGCCTCGGCGCCAACGTAGCGCCCGGGCGTGAGTACGTATCCCTGATCGCCGATTTCGTCGCGAGTTGCCGACTTGCATAAACCAGGAATGTCAGAATATTCACTGGCCCCTTCGTCGCCGCGCCAAGCATGGTAAGTGTTGGCGATCTGCGCGATGTCCGCTTCGCTAAGTTCGCGGTGCACGCGATCAATGAGCATCCCTAGTTTGCGCGCGTCGATGAAGAGTGTCTCGCCGCGGCGGTCGCGGAACTGGCCATTGCGTTTGTCGCGCGCAAGAAACCAGAGGCACGCTGGAATTTGCGTGGCATAGAACAGCTGGTTCGGAAGTGCTACCATACAGTCGACCAAGTCGGTCTCGATGATGCGCTTACGAATCTCGCCCTCCCCCGACTGGTTCGATGACATGCTGCCATTCGCGAGGACGAAGCCTGCGAGTCCGGTGGGCGCCAGATGATAGATAAAGTGCTGCACCCAAGCGAAGTTCGCGTTTCCTGCCGGCGGCACACCATAGACCCAACGTTTGTCCTCACGCAGCAATTCACCGTTCCAGTCGCTATCATTGAACGGCGGATTCGCAAGTACGTAGTCGGCTTTGAGGTCCGGGAACTTATCGTTGCTAAACGTATCACCGTGAGCGATCTGCGCGTCGATACCGCGGATCGCCAGGTTCATCTTCGCAAGGCGCCACGTGGTGTAGTTGCTCTCCTGACCGTAGATCGAGATATCGCCGATCTTGCCGGCGTGCGCTTCGATAAACTTCTCGCTCTGCACGAACATGCCGCCGGAGCCGCAGCACGGATCGTAGACACGACCCTTGTACGGGGCGAGCATCTCGACGAGCACGCGCACGACATGGGTCGGCGTGTAGAACTGCCCACCTTTCTTCCCCTCGGCGCCCGCGAACTGCGAAAGAAAATACTCGTAGACGCGGCCGAGCGTATCTTTGGCGCGATCGGCTGGAGCACCGAGCGCGATGTCGCTCACAAGGTTGATGAGTTGGCCTAGGCGCTGCTTATCGAGGCCAGGACGGGCGTACTCTTTGGGCAGGACGCCTTTGAGTTGCGGGTTGTCACGCTCGATCGCGGTCATCGCTTCATCGACGAGCGCCCCGATCGTCGGTTGCGGCGCATTTGCTTTAAGCCTTGACCAGCGAGCCTCTTTGGGAACCCAGAAGATGTTTTGCGCGCGGTATTCGTCGGGATCCTCAGGATCGGCGCCGGATGCGTGCTGTGCTTGCAGTTCCGCGTGCTTGGCTTCGAACGCGTCCGAGATGTACTTGAGGAAGATCAAGCCGAGGACGACATGCTTGTACTCGGCCGCGTCCATATTGTTGCGCAGCGCGTCTGCCGCTGCCCAGAGCTTAGCCTCAAACCCCAAGGTTTTCAGTCCCATTACCGCCGGTGCTTCGACTCTTTTGCCGTGCCATTCGCTCCCTTGTTTTGACGAGATCTCTGGGCAGCCTGGCATTCAAGGCAAGACCTCAGCGCCCGGCACAAAATATAGCATTTTGCTATACTTGGTGAGGAATGCGCAACGGAACAGAAGATCGCCTGCTTGCTCTGGCCGAGGACCAAGATGGCTATTTTGCGCTAAAAGATGCTGTCGCGGCCGGCGTCCCGGCGCCTCTCATACTGCAACTGCACGCGAGAGGGCGGCTCGAGCGGCT
The DNA here is from genome assembly GCA_049800655.1 of Candidatus Cybelea sp. Classification (GTDB taxonomy): domain Bacteria; phylum Vulcanimicrobiota; class Vulcanimicrobiia; order Vulcanimicrobiales; family Vulcanimicrobiaceae; genus Cybelea. Next base: position 7,223 of record JBARKF010000242.1, on the reverse strand, counting down.
AACGCGCGGGGTCTACAGGATTGCCCGCTTCCCGGTCTCTTCCCGCGGCGATCTATGGGCGGCTGTGCTTTGGCCTCGTGGCAGCGCCAGCGTGACAGGCGTCCTCTCAGGCGAGACCGCGCTCCTCCTCCACGGAGGCACAGACGTCAACCCCAGCCTTATCCATGTCACCCTACCTAAGCGATCACGATTCAAGCGAAGGGCGCCGGCGCCAATCGTACTTCACTTCGACAATATCGACAGCAATGAAATCGAACTCATTGACGGACTTCCGGTCACAACAGCGCAGCGCACGCTGCACGATCTCCGTGCGGATCCAACGCAATCGCGTTACGCTGATGCGTTCGAACGCTGGCTCAAAGGACAAGAGATCGCGGGTTGAATCGCACGATTACCTTTCGCGAACTGCAGCGACGCATCACTATGCTGGCTCGTCGCCTTGGTATGCCTGTACAGCGGCTGTACCAACGCGTCGCAACTGAGGTCCTTTTCAACGTTCTTGAGCTCGCCCGACAGCGTAGCATCATTGATCGCTATGCGGTTAAGGGCGGAATGGCTCTCGAAGTGCGCTTCGGCATGCGCGCTCGCGCGTCACGCGACGTCGACGTGAGCGTTCCCGTCCCTTTCGAATCTATCCCTGGTATCCTCGACGATGTATTAGATGTTGGCTTCGACAATTTCACAGTCCGACGCCGGGGGCCGTTGCGTGTTTTGGAGCGAGCGAAGGTGTACCGTGCCGAGCTCAACGTTCAGTACGCAGGCAGGCCGCTTTACCGACTCGACCTTGATATCAACGGCTCGGAGTTCGAGCCAAGTGTCGACGTCGTGCCAAGTGGAATGCTCACCGAGCTTGGGCTCCCTGGACCAGTTCATGTCGCGTTGCTCGAAGTCGCCGCTCAGCTCGCACACAAGATTCATGCTGCCACCCAACCTTCGACCGAGACCTATCGGAATGAGCGCTATCGAGACATTCTCGACGCGCTTATTATCGCGGGTTCCGTCAGCCTGGACTACGAATGGGTACGGATCGTCTGCGGCGCTGAGTTCGCGCGACGGGGTACGCACGGATGGCCGCCTCGCTTCAACCTTGAAGAGCGATGGCGTGCAGGCTTGCGCGCTGAACTTGCTGCACACGGTGACTTTCCAGGCGACCCCGATTTGGTTGCGCAGCGCTTTAACGACCTCATTATAGCCATAGAGGGTGTTCCAATGTACGAAGTTTTAGAAACCAAACTCATCGAGGTCTCGCCCGACAGTCTCACGGCGAACGCAAAGGGAGCCGGAGAGCTCGGAGCACTACTCACGCAAGGCTGGCAGATAGCCAGTATGAGTCAGGATGCATCCAATGTGCGGCGACAGTTCGTCGTACTCGAGCGACGACGTTTTCACGCGCGCGCAGCCCGTGAGATTCCCAGGTTACAAACTCGCCTCGATATGCAGAGTCCGCCTGCCGTTCGCGAAGTAACGCCGTTGCGAGGCATCATAAGGAACACGGGTTCGGCCGCAAACTACGTCAGGGTCATCATTCCTGGCATACCGCAGGATCATGCTGTGCGCTCGACTACACGCTTCGGTACCATCGTTATGGGCGACGAAGTTCCGCTCGCCGTGCCACTCACGCTCGGGGTGTTGCAGCAGCCCGGTGCACCTGGTCCGTGGGAGCTCGCTTTTGAATATGAAGACGACGTCGGGCAAAAGTTTCGGCAGGCTGGCTCGCTTGATGCCTATGCGTCGTTCAACAACGTCCGACTTTTTCAAGTCTTGGGACTGCATGGGCCGATGCCGATCGAGGAATACTCCGTGCCGTACTCGAGCTGATCGGTGAGGCCAAGAATGAACCAGCGCCGAGTCGCTACCAGTACCGGCGTATATAGCCCCTCGGCACCTAAAGCGATTGGCCGTTCTACGTTAGCAAGTATGTTAGCAAATTCTGAATTTGCTAACAATTTGCTAACGAAATAGGTTCCCAACAGGTACTCGGACGTCACGATAGGTCCCATTTTCGTGCTCAATCGACGCTAGCGGTGCCTTGTCGGGACGGCTTTAGTGATTTTCAAGACCGCCGCATTCAACCGCTCTGCCACCTCTCCAAGTTGTCGAAATTGCCACATCTTGTATGGATTTCTTGGGAAATCGGCCCTTCTCACGAAATGGCGCCGCTAACCCCGTTTCTCACAGACTTTTCTGAGCAGTACAGCTGGGAGGCCACTACGCCGCTTTCACCGCGCGGGTTGCCAGTTTGACCCGGAGCCGTTTTCGGAGTGCCCCAAGGATGACTGAAAGATTGTCCATGCTGGGGTTGCCCTTAGTCGAAAGCATCCGGTGCAGGCTTTTTACCGGTTTACCGGTAGCGATGGCCAACTGCTCGAAACCTACCGTTGAGTTTACCAGATCCCGAAGCACGAGTCGCGCCGTATCGGGCTCTCCGTTAAGGAAGAGCGTGAGCGCCTCGTCAAGGAGAGCCTTTGCAAAGGCCGGATCGCGTTTCACGCGCGCCGCGACCGTATGCCTTGAATCTCGAGTTATTGCCATCGCATTCACCTTTTCTCTTTCGCCCTTGAAGCCGTTGCCTTTCGCGCCTTGTATTCTGACCACAGCGCCCTCGCTCGTTCGATGTCCCGGCTCTGGCGCTTCTTCGTTCCACCGCCGAGCAGGATGACCAGATCCGGGCCGTCCTTTGCAAGATAGACTCGATACCCGGGTCCCCAATCGATACGGTACTCGCCGACGACACCGAGCCACTTCACGGCTGAGGTATTGCCACTTTCGAGTCGAGCTCTAGCCGTCGCGACTTTCGCTGCTGCTTGAGCCGGAAGACCATCGAACCAGGCCGCATACGGTACTGATCCGTCCTCGCGAATATACTCAGCGACGGTCAACAGCATGCAATACACATGGTAACATATATGTTACCAGACGGTCAATCCCTGACGATCGGCCGTTTCGATAAGCGTCATTCAGCGGTGCCGCAGCGCTTCGCGATCCTGCTCTCGCGCAGCAGGCCAATTCTCGAAAGTGTAATGCATTGATCGATACCTGCCACTGCCGCGGTACCTTGAGTGGAACGATCATCCGCGCAACGGTTAGACCAGTACTAGCGTCGCGGCCCCGCAAAGCTTCGCATACGGCGAGGCTAAGGCTCGCCGGTGACCCGGGCCCGTAAAGACCCGTGAGAAAGCTCGGAACTTCTCACGGATTTTCTCACGCAATAAGTCCGCGGTAGACTCCGTAAGGTTTGCCAGCGCGTCTAATCGTGCCTAAATGAGGCTTGCGAGAACTTAGCGAGGCTAGCTGCAAACATTTCAAGACCGCTGCTTTCAGCCACTCAGCCACCTCTCCAAGTCCTTACAAGCCAGATCAAGGCGCGGTTACAGCACTTATTGATGCTTACCCGACCTAACCAACTCCTATCTCTTGTGAGAAACCACCGAGACTTTTGAGCCTTCGTACCTGAAAATCAGCCGAGCATCTGCCTTAACGCATCCCAATGCCGTGAATGAGGGACTCCCGCGGCGGCCGGTTATAGATTTAACGCAAATGCCGTTCCGCTGTTGTGTCGCCCTCCAGTTTTCGTGGTGCCGTAGAGCGCGTGGGCCAAATAAACCAGCGGTGCTGCCGGTTCGATGCCGTTACGGGAATAGGCATGACACGAAAAGCGATGGACGACCTTTTCCGTACCGGACCCAGTGAGTTTGTAAACGGTGCCGCTGTAAGGACCGCTGGGGGGATCGCATTGCTCACCGCCTGCGGGTGTGACTCCGTAAAACGAACCATTTGCCGACGTCAGGCGGGATGTCGGATACGCGCCGTCGGGGGGACCTTTGAAACTGTAGAGGACGGTCTCTTTCCCGGACGTGGTCGCTTTGAAGATCGTCCCGCAGCCGTAGCCGTAACAACCGGTACCGCCGCCGTTCGTCGTGCCGTAGAGCGCGCCGCCTGCGCTGATCACGCCGGCCTGCGGATTCGCGCCGTCTGTGCCGCCTTTGAAACGATAGAGGACGTCTTCGGTTCCGGACGTGGTCACCTCGAAGAGCGTACCGCATCTCGAACGGTCGCACGTTTTATCACCGCCGGAGTATGTCGTGCCAAACAGTTTGCCGTCCAGCGCGAGCAGCGTTCCTTCCGGAGCCGCGCCGTCTTTACCACCCCTAAATCGGTAGACGATGCGTTCCTCCCCGGACATGCTGACCTCAAAGACGGTGCCGCAGCCAGTTCCGATGTACTGTCCGCACGGGTGGCGCGTCCCGCCAACGAAGGTAACGCCGTAGAGTTTTCCGTCTAGCAGCGTCAGCCCGGCGAGGGGAAAGTTGCCGTCCGATCCCCCCGTGAAGCTGTGCAGAACGCGTACTTCACCGGAGGTCGTGATCGAAAAGACGGTTCCGCAACCCTCGCCGCCGCTCGGAGGCGGCCCGACTTGACATTGTTTGTTGTGTTGCCAACCAGTGCCGCCCCTGGCGGTCGTTCCGTACAACACGCCGTTGACGACGATCAACCCGGCGGTCGGATACGCGCCGTCCGAACCGCCCCGGAAGATATGGAGCACGTGCACCTTACCGGACGGCTCCAGGGCAAAGACGCTGCCGTAGTTGGTAAAGCCCGCCGCGGAGGCCGTGCCGTAGAGCACGCCGTTAAACGCGGTGAGACCGCTGGGCTCTTGCAGTTTCGGGCGAAAACTGTAGATCGTTTCGAAGCCGCTACCCGAAAGCGGACTCGTGAAGGCCGAGGTCATCGGTTCCACCGGTAGTGCGGTCGACCCGCCGCATCCGGTCAAAAGCGCCGCGGCGATCGCGGGTCTCGCGCAGCCTCCAAGGTTCAAGCGTGCCATCGTGCTTGCTCCTCGCTAAAAAGTGATGCCGCTCAACTTTCGGCATCGCGAACGGCGCCCCTATGGCATCCACCCGAGGAGGGTAACAAGAAGACGTATGAAGACGCATAAGCTGAGAGACCTTGAGGTCTCGGCGCTCGGCTTAGGTTGTATGAGCATGAGCGCGGCATATGGACCGCCAGCTGAAAAAAGCGAGATGATTGCGCTTATAAGGTCCTCGCACGAACAAGTCGTCAAAGAATTCCGTTACGGTTTCTTCGTAGTACTCCCACGGCTTGGTGCCGTTTTGCCAAACACGCGCGCGGAACTCAGGAGTGATAAAATCTCCCAGCCAGCTGATGACCTTTAGGAATTGCCGCTGTACGACAACATCCCAGTAATGGTCATCGTATTCGGTCCTCACAGCTCCCAGCTTTCTGCCAACAGGGTTACGTTCCATCGTAGTCGAGTAAGGGCGGCTAGCCCCAGCTGCGAGGCGCTCGCAGCTGCAATGCGAGCAAGGCTGCAAGGCCTTAACGCGAGGCGGTCTCGCGAGCTCGAACGCCGGGGGCACGGCGGTAGGGCGGCGAAGGTTAGTATCGTGTGGTCGGTAATCGTATGCATCTTCTTTGGCGTTCCGCTTATCCTCGGCGCGATTGCTCAAATACAGAAGTCGCGGCGTCCGCCGTCAGCACGCTCAAACGATCCCGACGATTTCCTGAACGATGCTCATCCGATAACGCCGTCATCGCCCTGGGGTAAAGCTTCAAGGCTAAGATAAGAAGACGGCTGCGCGCTGCACTGACGGAGACACAGCCGCCAAGACGAGACACCCGAAGCTGCTAAACTGCGAGGCATCTGCGAGCTGAGCCGCTTTGCTGCCAGGCATGCTAAGCGGCGATGCGAGCTATGCGCGCCGATCTAAGCGGCTAAGCCATAACGCGCGACGGCTTCGCAGTCGCGAAGCCGCGCAGACGGGAGATGCGCGGGAGCTATCTCGCTGAATCAACGTCGACCAGTCCCTTAGACCGCACTAGGTGCCAAAGCGCGACATGTTGGACGCCGGCTAAATCACCATTGCGCACCATGGCGTCGATCTCGTTCGCGGAAAACAAATCGCAATGGATGCCGAACTCTTCCGTAAAGTTTGGATCGCGGTCGTTTACTTCTGAAAAGAAGCAATGTACTCGATTTGATAAACGGCCATAGTCCACAGCATACGCGCCTAGGACGTGCGTTCGCCTGGCACGGTGTCCTGTTTCCTCGTAAAGCTCACGCTCCGATGCAGCAAGTGAATCTTCTCCATCATCGACGGTTCCCGCAGGAAACTCCCAGACCAACTGTTCAACCGATGGCCGATATTGGCGAACGAGCGGAAAGAGCCCAGTCGGCGTGCGCGCGCAGGTACACACAAAGTCCGGGCACTCTAAGACGAAGAATTCTTCTGTGCCGTGCTCGGCCAGAACATCTTTACAGCGAAGGATGAACCATGGACATTCGAACGATATTCGCCTCGCGATGACGGTCGGGAATGGGCTGTTGATTCCCATGGTGCAACCTTCCTTAATCAGAGCGCTCAAGTCGCATCGTATCACCCAGGCCTCGATCTTAGCGGCTTGGTGCCAAGCTCACCGTTGCCCCGTACGGATGAAAGACGTCTTTCGTTATGGACTTAATCGCCGAGCCGCCCGCAGGATAGTTCCAATATCGGACGGTGCTCGGTATGTCATCAGACCCAACGACCGTCTTACCCTCAATCCACCATTGATAGACCGTCTGAGCGCCCCCGAGGTCTACCGTGCCACGCACGGTGTAGACGTTGGAAATGTAGAGCACGTCCTCGCTCAACGCTTCCGGCAGCATCCACGATCCGCCGCGATCGGCGTGCGTTGCGATCGCGCGGCTTTGCGGCATGACACTCGGCGCGCCGATCGGCGGCTGTGATCCGCCGCAGCCGGCGAGTAATGCGGCAGCCGCACCGAGTCGAAGCGCGTAGCGGCTGATGCCCAAGGTACCCATAAGCTATTTCTCCCGACAGCTGAACGGATTAGCGGCTTGGAGCATTCTTTGCGGCATCACTCAGTTCCAGGATCGCGGCAGGGCCGCGAGAGCCTTGCCCGCTGCGGGCAGGACTGGCCAGGACCATCGTACGACACTTCCAATCCCGCTGGGCCTACCCGCCAGTTCTGCGCAGGGATTGATTTGCGCCAGGCTTGATCGGTAGGCGCTCGAGATTTTGATTGCCGAGTGGCCCCTAGAAAAATGAAACCGCGCGCGTGAGAAAGACGAGTTTTCTCACCGAATAAGACACGGTAGGTGGCGATAAGCATCGATTGTTACGCTTCCCGTGCCTAACTGATCCTTGCGAGGACTTATAGAGGTTAGCTGCAAACATTTCAAGACCGCCGCATTCAACCGC
>JBARKF010000241.1:0-12602 GCA_049800655.1 Candidatus Cybelea sp. | reverse complement strand
GAACCGCGCGCCACGCGTCGAACGCCTCGCGCGCCGCGGCAATCGCACGGCCGGCGTCCTCGCGCTGGGCAACCTGAACCTCGCCGATAAGCTCGCGCGTCGCTTTGTCGTGCACGCCGAGGCGTGTCACACGCTCGACTCCAAACGGCTCAGCGCCGCGTCGAGCGTTTCGAAGGCTTCGTCGAGCTCTTGCGGCGTAACGATCAGCGGCGGCGCGATTATCGCCACGTTGTAGCGGCCTAAGACGTAGACCCCATGCGCCAGCAAATCGTTGAAGAACGACTGCACGGAGCCTTCGCCTTGCCACGGCACCAGCGGCGTCCGGCTCTCGCGATCGGAGACCAGCTCTAAGCCGAAGAATGCGCCAACCCCGCGCGCTTCGCCGACGATGCGGTGGCGGCGCTGCAGCGCGTCGAAGCGCGTCTGCAGCCAGCCTTCGATCTCGCGCGCTCGCTCGAAGAGCCGTTCCTCGCGATAGACGCGCAACGTGGCGACGCCGGCGGCCATCGCGACCGGATGGCCGCTGAAGGTATGCCCGCTTGGGAGCGGGTGGGCGTCGAAGTAGGCCGCGAGCGATTCGCGCACCGCCACGCCGCCGAGCGGAACGTACGCCGACGTTACGCCCTTGGCGAACGTAAACAGATCGGGCGTCACGCCGAAGCGTTGCGCGGCGAAGGCTTCGCCGGTGCGCCCGAATCCGGTCATCACCTCGTCGAAGACGAGTAAGATTCCGTGACGATCGCAGAGCTCGCGCACGCGCGCGAGATACGTTTCCGGATAAATGATAACGCCGTTGCTGCCGACGACGGGTTCGATAAGCAGCGCCGCGATGCGATCGCCGCCCTCGTAGGTAACGATCGCTTCCAAATGCGCGATGGCACGCTCGACCTCTTCGTGCGGATCGCGCGTGTGAAACGGACTGCGGTACGGAAACGGCGCGAAGAAGCGTACGACACCGGGAATCCCCGGCTCGTTCGGCCATCGCCGGTTCTCGCCGCTCAACGTTCCCGCGCCCGGTGCCGACCCGTGAAACGAGCGATAGGCGGTGAGGATCTTATGTCTTCCCGTCAGCGTTCGGGCGAACTTGATCGCATCTTCGTTCGCTTCGCCGCCACCGGCCGTGAAGAAGACGCGTCCGCCCTCCGTCCAGGGCGCGAGCTCCACGATCGCCTCCGCAAGCAGCGCGCGCTGATCGTTGGCGAACGTCGGTGCGACGTAGGCAAGACGTCGCGCCTGCTCGCCGATCGCGTTCGCGACGGCAGCGTTGCCGTGGCCGAGATTGACGGCGACCAGACCCGCGGAGCAATCGAGATAGCGGCGATCGCGATCGTCGTACAAGTACGAGCCCTCGGCGCGGACGATGACGGGCGGCTTGCGACCGCCCTGCGCGACCCACGGCGTCAGCACGCGGCTCGCGTGTATGGCGTCAATATCCTCGGCGACGACCTTGGCGAGGCTCAACGCGCGTGCAACTCCGTCGAGACGATGATCAGGCCGCCGGCGACGCTGAGCGCGAAAAAGACGATGAAAATCCAGACGCCTAGGCGCTTCCAAAAGTCGCGCCGCGCGCGGACGGCTTTCGTTTGATGCGTCACCCGCTTTCGCTTCATGAGCTCTGAACGCGCCGCTCGCCGGCGCCGGACCATAAACGTTCCAAGTTGTAAAAAGTCCGCTCCTCTGGTGTGAAGACGTGCACGATAACGTTGCCTAGGTCGATCAATATCCACGAACCATCGGCGTAGCCCTCCATCCGCGAGAGAGCATAGCCGTTGTTGCGTACGGCTTCGACGACGGCGTCGGCGATGGCGCGCGTCTGAACCTTCGACCGCCCGGTGACGATCGCGAACGTGTCGGCCAGGATCGTTCGGCCGCCCACATCGATCGCGGTAAAGGCTTCACCTTTTTTGTCGAGCACGCTCTCGCGGACGACGTCGATTAGCTCGCCGATGCGTGCGCCTCCGCTTGGCCAGCCTTGCGTTCCCGGCGGCGGCGCGAGAACTCCAGCGTCGCTTTCGTTGCGCCCTCGAGATCGTGCTGAGCGAGCTGCCAGAGACTCTCCCGTTCGGGAAAGCGGCGGGCCGGTTCGAGCGAGTCCGCGAGATAGACGACGCAATCCAGCGGCGACATTGCGTCGGCGCCCCGCGTATGTTTTTCGATGGCGGAGAGCACCTCGGCGTCGGTAACGCCGAATCGCTCCCGCGCAATCGCCGCGCCGAGACGCGCGTGAAGCAGCACCGGATGCTCGCGCTCCGCCGCCTCGATCGCGAAACCGCGCGCTTCCGATTCGGCGATCAACTGCGCCGGCGTGTAGAGCCGCGCGAGATCGTGCAGCAGGCCGGCATGACGCGCCTTGCGCGTGTCGACGCCGTGGCGTTTGGCGAGCAGCTCGGCGTAGCGGGCGACGCGCACGCTATGTGCGTAGCGGTGCTCCTGTCCGAGATGTTCGCGAACGCGACGCGCGAGCTGCGTAAAAGTCAAGCCTCGACCCGCGCGCGCAAAACCCGAAGACGATTGCGGTAGAGTTCGCTCTTCAGGCTGCCGGCCCACATGATGAGCGCGCTCTCGTTATCGTCGCTGTAGTAGCCGGTGCGCATCGTCACCGTCGTGAATCCGTACTTGCGATAGAGTTGCTGGGCGATCGTATTGCTCTCGCGTACTTCGAGCGTCATCCATGCGGCGCCACGTTCGATCCCTTCGTCGATCAGCCGCAGCAGTAAGATTTCGCCGAAGCGGCGGCCGCGGTATTCCGGATCGACGGCCAGCGTCGTGATGTGCGAATCTTCGAGGATCACCCAAATGCCGCCGTAGCCGACGATCCGATCCTCGAAACGTCCCACGAAGTAGTGCGCCAGCTTGTTGGTGCTCAACTCATTGTAGAACGCATCCGACGGCCAGACGGTTGAGAAGCACGCGCGCTCGATCCGCGCGACCGCCGCGATGTCCGGGGTCGTCATCGGCGCGATCGATAAGCCGCCGGGCCGCTCGGCCGGCCGTTCGAGCTCCATCTTCATGGTCGGACCGGCCTTAGAATTTCGGCGGCTTCGCGGCTGGGAGCTCGCCGTAGTCAGCGCGCACCTCGTGCAGACTCTTCGGCGGCGTGCGCAACGCCGCCGCCAACGCGGCGGCCGCGGCAGCAGGCATAACGGCGGGGACGACGGGACGCACGGCTATAGCGCGTTCGGCAAGCGCGTGGAGGACGTCCTCCGGCGCTCCCAAGACCGTTAGAGGCCGCTCGCCTTCGGCCAGGACTTGCCCCAGCACGTCGGCAGTCCAACCGGAGGCCCGGCGAACCTCCGATCCGCTGCGGTAGCGCGCCGAGATCACGCCCGGGCGCCCAACGACGACGCTGAGCACACGGTCGAAACTGCCTCCAAACTCGAGCAGATCGAAGGAATCGATCGGAACGAGCGGCCGCTGCCAGACCGCGGCGAGCGCCTTCGCATATGCGATTGCAATCCGCAAGCCGGTAAAACTGCCGGGACCGGCGCCGACTGCCAAGCGGTCGATCCGCTCGGCTCGCAGGTTCGCCGCCGCCAACACCGCGTCGACGATCGGCAGACCGCGCTCGAGCGCGACACTGCCGGATTCACACTCCGTTGCGACGATGGCGCCATCTGCCGCAACGGCAGCCGAAAAAGCGCCTAGCGCGCCGTCGAGAGCAAGAACGTTCACGCTCGTTCGCGAAGATACAACGTGCGTGGTTGTTCGCCGGCGCCTTCAATATCTATTTCGTAGCGGCGCGACGGAATGACGTCCGGCGCGTTGCGCCACCACTCCGCGAGAACGATCGAGCGACCGTCGAGCGCATCCTCGAGACCGAGCTCGACGGTTTCGCGCGGATCTTCGATGCGAAAAAAGTCGATGTGGTCGATCGGCGGTTCGCCGTCGTAGCGGTGCCGGAACGTAAAGCTGGGGCTGGAGCTCTGGTCGGCGCCGTGCAGCGTTCGCACGATCGCCCGGACGAGGGTGGTCTTGCCCGAGCCGACCGGACCGGAGAGCGCGACTACGTCACCCGCGCGAAGGCGGCGCGCGAACGCCGCGGCAAATGCGTTTAAGTCTTCCTCCGTCGGAAGTGTTACACGGACGACCATGAGTACAGGTGATTATTGAACAACGATATCATAGCGAAGGTCAACGTCGAAGATGAAATGCGAGAGAGTTATCTCTCGTATGCAATGTCGGTCATCGCATCTCGGGCGCTGCCCGACGTGCGCGACGGCCTCAAACCGGTGCAGCGGCGCATCCTCTTTGCAATGCGCGAGATGGGCTTTGACCCGACCAAACAGCACCGCAAATGCGCCGGCATCATCGGCGAAGTCCTCAAGAGCTACCATCCTCATGGCGATTCGTCGGTCTACGACGCGCTGGTTCGCATGGCGCAGGATTTTACGCTTCGCTACCCTTTGGTCGACGGGCACGGCAACTTCGGATCGATCGATCCCGACCCGCCGGCAGCCTATCGCTACACCGAAGCCCGGCTCGCGCGGACGGCGCTCGACGTTCTCGCCGACATCGATAAAGAGACCGTTCCATTCGTCGCGAACTTCGACAATCAGGGCGTCGAGCCGAGCGTCCTTCCGGGCCGTCTCCCGCAGCTGCTCGTCAACGGCTCGAGCGGCATTGCCGTCGGCATGGCGACCAACATTCCGCCGCACAATCTCAACGAGATCGCCGATGCGATCGTGGCGCTGATCGACGACCCCAACGCGACCGACGACGACATCATCGACCTCGTTCAAGGCCCGGATTTTCCCACCGGCGGCACGATTCTGGGTCACGAAGCGATCCGCGAAGCCTACCGGACGGGTCGCGGCTCGATCGCGATTCGCGGCAAGGCCGAGATCGTCGAGGATCGTGGCAAGCACAAGATCATCATCACCGAGATTCCGTACCAGGTCTATAAAGGACGCATCGTCGAGGCGATTTCGGAGGCCTATGCCGAGAAGCGCATCACCGGCATCGCGCGGATGGACGACGAGTCGAACCGCAAGGGAATGCGCGTCGTCGTCGAGCTTCAAAAAAGTGCGACGCCGAAGATCGTGCTCAACCAACTTTTCAAGCATACGCCGCTGCAGGCGACGTTCGGCTTCAACATGCTCGCGCTCGTGCCGGTCGGTCAACCGCGTGCCGATGGTTCGGTGGCGCTCGAGCCGCAGGTGCTCAACCTCAAGCAGCTCCTCGAGCGCTTTATCGAGCACCGCAAAGACGTCATTACGCGGCGAACCGCCTACGATCTGCGCAAAGCCGAAGAGCGCGCCCATCTGCTCGAAGGCTACCGCATCGCGCTCGACAACATCGACGAAGTCATCGAGATCGTGCGCGGGAGTCAGACGACCGACGAGGCCAAAGAACGGCTTTCGGCACGCTTCAGCCTCAGCGAAGTGCAGGCGCAGGCCATCGTCGACATGCGCTTGCGCACGCTCGTCGGGCTGGAGCGCAAGAAGATCGAGGACGAGTACGCCGAGCTGATCAAGACGATCGCCGAGCTGCAAGATATTCTGCGCAGCCCGCGGCGCATCGCCCACATCGTCAAGAGCGAGACGCTCGACGTCAAGAAGCGCTTCGGCGACGAGCGGCGCACCGGCATCGAGCCCGCCGAAGATGAGATCTCGATCGAACAGATCACGCCGAACATCGACGTCGTCGTGACGTATACCGTCGGCGGTTACATCAAGCGGGTTACGGTCGATACGTTCCGCACGCAGCTGCGCGGCGGACGTGGTGTCACCGGCATCGCGAATCTCAAGCGCGAGGACGTCGTTGCCAACTTCTTCGTCACGAAGACGCACGATCACGTCCTCTTCTTCACGAACAAGGGCCGCGTTTACCGGCTTCGCGGTTACGAGATTCCCGACACGACCCGCCAGGCTCGCGGCACGGCACTCGTCAATCTGCTCACGCTGCCGCCCGGCGAAGAGGTCACGGCCGTCTTCCCAATCGCGCACTTCGAAGGCGAACGCTACCTCGTCATGGTGACGAAGCAGGGCGTCATCAAGAAGTCGAAGCTCGAAGACTTTGCCAACGTGCGCCGCAACGGGCTCATCGCCATCAATCTCGACGATGGCGACGAGTTGCTGGCCGTCGATCTCTCCGACGGCTCGCGCGACATCATTCTGGCATCGACAAAGGGCATGGCGGTACACTTCAACGAGAAAGACGTGCGCCCGATGGGGCGCGCCGCGCGCGGCGTCAAGGCGATGACGCTCGAGAACGGCGACACCATCGTCGCGATGGACGTCCTCGAAGACAACCGGCACGAAGTCTTGCTTGTGACCTCGCTCGCGTTCGGCAAACGCACGCCGATTTCAGAGTACCGCCACACCTCGCGCGGCGGCAAGGGCGTCAAAGCCTTCGCGCGCCAGCGCGACGACATCGGGAAGGTACTCGACCAGATTTTGGTCGCGCCCGAGGATCAGATCCTCATGATGACCTCGGGGAATCAGGTGATACGTTTAAAAGTCGGCGACATCCGCAAGACCGGCCGCGACGCCAAAGGCGTCCGCCTCCAGCGGCTCGGTGAGGGCGACGAGGTCATCGCGATCACCAACCTCGGCAAACAGGCCAAGCAGATCACCGAGATAACGGGAGAACCGCAGCAAGCGGAACTTTGAACGATTCAGTGATGCGCAGGCTCGCCAAACGGAACATCTGGTTGGGGCGCAGCTTGTCACCCTGAGCGGAGCGCCCCCTTGTCACCCTGAGCGGAGCGCCGGAGGCGCGTAGTCGAAGGGCGAAGGGCGCCTCCGCTGCAATGGGGTGCCGGCTCTTGACAAGGGCCAACTAAAGAATTAAGATCACTTTGAACTAATTCTTTAAGAGGTTGGTGCGAGGCATGGTCAAGGTTGTAGCAATCTTCATCGCATTGGTGGCCTCGACGAGTCTTCTGTGCCGCACGGAAACGTCGTCACCGCGCCCATTCGGAGCTGGGGTGTACGACGTCGCGCTGGATTTCACCAGGCCATCCCAAGCGACGGTTCGCGCCACCTTGAGCGTTACCGACGGGCAGTTGTTCACCGTTCCGAACGCGGGCGGCCGCGAATCGAGTTGGAACATCGAGCACTTGCGAGCGTTCTCCAACGAGGGCAAAGAAATTCAGGTCGCGTTCGTCGCGCCGAATCACTGGCGATTTTTAAAGTTCGCGAGCCAAACGGTTCGAATTACGTATGACGTTGACCTGAGCTTTACGAAGCCGATAGTCGAACGATCTCAAGGCGGCCAACTTTTTGGCGACGCACTCTACGTAATTAATCAAGCCCTCTTCGTATTGAGCGATGCGTTAGGGGAGCGTACCGTGCATTTCGTTGTCCCAGACTCGGTTAAGATCGCGAGCCCATTGAGGCAGATCGCGCCTTCGACCTACACTGCAGCCAGCAATCGAGAACTCGCGAGCAACGCTACCGTATTTGAGTGGTTTCCGCGCATTCCCTCAACGCAAAGTGCTTTTGATCTCGGCTTGGTGATGCCAGGTAGTCGCGCGACTGCGAGTGCGCTGAGCTGCAGTTCATCTCGCCATGTCGCTCGCAGCGCGCCGCGTTGTGTCGGATCGCTCAGCCACCGCGACGCGGGCAGTTCGAAACAGCGATTGAAGTATGGAAACCTGCGTTCAAGGAGCTCCACTTCAACCTTCAGCGTGTCGTGGCCGGCTCTTCTGTTTTGCTCCTGGGCGCTGGCTGGACTTGCAGCGGCGGTTCTTGCCGGCGAAGCAGATTACTGAGAATACGGTTCTACGCTGCATCGATCTGCAGGCGGCCGGACCGGGCGCAGCAGACGGAGTTTCGGTGGCGAAGTAAACGGCGGACGAACGGAGGTGCTCATGGACTATCCGAGACGTTTCGCAGTTGCGTTGAGCTGCGTGCTATTTGCCGGGTGCGGCAACCACGGCTTCACCGCTGCGAACTCGCTTATCCCGTCGGCGGCCGCGCCGCTATCACCGGCTACGGCTTCCGGGACCGAGACCGTGCTCTATCGCTTCAAGGGCGGAAAGGACGGTGAATTTCCGGAGGCGCCCCCGACTGAACTCAACGGCGTGCTCTACGGGACGACGTTCTATGGGGGTAGCTCTACCTGTGCGATCTACGGCGCGCCGCCGGGGTGCGGCATCATTTTCAAGATCGGCGTGACCGGCTCGGGGTATCGGGTCATCCACCGTTTTCCGAAAACCGGCCTTAGTGGAGCGAGTCCGTACGCTGCGGTTGTCGCTTCGGGCAAGAGCCTTTACGGTACGACCGTCTGGGGCGGCGGTAAAGGCTGTGGCGCACTTTTAGGCTGCGGGACGGTTTTCAAACTGGATTCCTCCGGCGGCAATTACAGCATTCTCTACAAGTTCGGTGGACGGGACGGTTACGCTGAATATCCGGGCGTTGCCGACATGGACGGCGTGCTCTACGGCGCGACCGTGGGCGGCGGAACTCGAAAGTGCAGCGGCGGGTGCGGGACGCTCTACAGCCTCTCCGTCTCCGGCAAGAAAGCATCGCTGCATAAATTTGTCGGCGGTCAGGACGGCGAAGGTCCGCTGAACGGTCCCATCGTTGTCAAGGGTATCCTTTACGGCACGACACGCTTTGGCGGCGGCGCGCCATGCTCGAATCCCAGCGGGCCGGGCTGCGGCATCGTGTACTCGATCCGGTCGGATGGCAAAGGATACCGTGTGCTCCACCGCTTTCAAGGCGGCAAAGATGGCGCGACTCCGAACAACGTGATTGCTGTAGACGGCACGCTTTACGGCACAACGCTCATTGGTGGAGGCACCGCGTGCAATACCGGCAGTGGGCCGGGATGCGGAACCGTCTTCAGGCTGAGCACCTCGGGAAACGGATACCGCGTCCTTTATCGTTTTCGGGGCGGTCCGAACGGATGGAGTCCGGTGTCGCTCTTGGCCAACATCAAGGAAACGCTTTACGGAGCCACCACCTTCGGAGGTGTGTACGCCTGCGGGAGAGCCTACGGATGCGGTACCGTGTTCGAACTGCGCACGTCGGGCAAAGGATACCGCGTCCTGCACGCCTTTTCCGGAGGCATGGACGGAGAGAATCCCAACGGCGCCGGACCGATCGCGGCAAACGGCATACTGTACGGCACCACGCTCGAAGGCGGTTCTACGTGTAACTACATCGGCTGCGGAACCGTCTACGCGGTAACGCCATGACGCCTCCGGCCAGGCGGGACCCGAGCGCCCGACAGGCGCCCATCCCCACGGAACGTAACCTTTTTCGGCAAAGACCGATTACGCTTCTCGGAGGACAGGATTACACTGCATGAGCGCACTACCTGAGGTTACGCAAGCCAACTTTGACGCCGAAGTGCTGCAAAACCAGCAGCCGGTGTTGGTCGATTTTTGGGCCCCTTGGTGCGGCCCGTGCCGCATGCTGGGCCCGATTGTCGAAAAGGTCGCAGCCGCCAACTCCGGCAAAGCAAAGTTCGTCAAGCTGAACACCGACGAGAATCCTAATCTCGCCGGGCAGTATCAGGTGTCGGGCATTCCCTGCCTGATTCTCTTCAAGGGCGGCCAGCCGGTCGATCGAATCGTCGGCTACGTTCCTGAAAACACCGTGACGTCGATGCTCTCCAAACACGTGGCGTGAGATCGATCCCGGCCATGCACAAGCTGCTGGCCGACGAACGTATCGCCGCGTTTGAAGCGGAGCTTGGAAGAGATAGTGTAAAGCGCGCGGCTGAGGAGATGCTCGGCCGCGCTCGTGTTTCTGGTGATGGCGAGTACGACGACATCGTCGGTGCGATCGTCCGCCGGCTCGACGGCCTTTCGCTGCAGCGGCTGACCCCGGTGATCAACGCGACCGGCGTCATCCTTCATACGAATCTTGGCCGCGCGCCGCTCGCGCGCGAAGCGTTGGAAGCGGCCGGGCGGGTCGCACGCGGCTACGCAAACCTCGAATACGATCTCGAGGCCGGCGAACGCGGCTCGCGCTACGCGGCGGTGACCGACCTGCTCGACGACGTCACCGGCGCGCAAGACTCGCTGGTCGTCAATAACTGCGCGGCCGCCGTTTTGCTCGTGCTCGACACGTTTGCCAAAGGCCGCGAGGTCGTCGTCGCCCGCAGCGAGCTCGTCGAGATCGGCGGCGGCTTTCGCGTGCCCGAGGTGCTCGAGCGCAGCGGCGCCGTGCTCGTCGAAGTGGGAACGACCAATCGCGTCTATATCGAAGATTTCGAGCGCGCGCTCTCGCCGCGCACCGCCTTGTTGCTGCGGACGCATCCGTCGAACTATCGTATCGAAGGCTTCGTCCACGAGACCGGTGCGCCCGAGCTCGTGGAGCTTGGCCGGCGCGCCGGCGTTCCGGTCGTTGAAGACCTCGGGAGTGGCGCGCTCGTCGATCTCCGGCAGTTTGGAGCGCAGCACGAACGCACGGTCCAAGAGGCGCTCGCCGACTCACTTGGACTCGTGACATTCTCCGGCGACAAACTGCTCGGCGGCCCGCAGGCCGGCCTGATCGTCGGGCGCACCCCGCTGATCGCACGGCTGCGAAACAATCCATTGCTGCGCGCGCTGCGCGTCGATAAGATGACGCTTGCGGCGCTGGCGGCCACGCTGCAATGCTATCGCGACGGCACGGTGCACCGTATCCCGCTCTATCGCATGCTCGCCGCGACGCTCGACGAGCTTCGCGCGCGGGCCCAAGCCTACGTCGCGGCGATTGCGAATGCAAAGATCATTGAGAGCGAGGCGTACGTCGGCGGCGGCGCGCTGCCGCAAGCCGCGGTCGCATCGATCGCGGTCGCAATCGCCACGGCGAGGCCCGATGCACTCGCTGCGCGTTTGCGCTGCGAATCTCCGGCTGTCGTCGCACGCATCGACGAAGCGCGCGTTCTGCTCGACTTACGCACGATCGCGCCGGAGGAGGATCAGATCGTGCTTGCGCGCTTCATGGAATGCAACCGGTTATCCCAAGGCGACCAAGAGTTTTTCGGCGCCCGGTGATGGACCGGAACGAACGAGTGCTTATTGGGATGAACGCGCTTGCGTAGGTACATCGCTTGGCCCTGCAATGCCCAAGCGGTGATCGTTCCGTCGGCCGCGCTCACGTAGACCATTCCGTTTGCGATGACCGTGCCGACATTTCCCCAACTCGAGAGCGGGTCGGTCCATAGCAGCGAACCCGAGGCGGCGTTGAACGCGTATTCCGTGTCGCCCGTATAGTTGCTCACATAGACGACGCCGTTGGCGATCGAGATTGGCGAACGTGGCGTTTGGTTTCCGCCGTCACCATCGGGGCCGAAGCTCGCTGCCCAAACCGGCGTCGGATTCAGCGTGCAGTTGGACTGCATGCTGAATGCGGCAATTCCCGGCTGATAGCTGCCCTCCGTCGAAGGCATTCCAACATAGACGTATCCCGTAACCGGATCGTAGGCCGGGACGCCCACGAAGCTGGCGTTGTCGGTTGGGATCGACATCGCGATGTATTGAACCGGACCGGAGCTGATCGACGACTCGTCATAGAGCTCGAACATCCCCGATTTATTCACCGCAGCGACGAGCGTCGGGCAGAAAGACGGCTGGAAAATCAGCGGGGTCGCGCCGAAGTCGAAGTCGTCGTCGCCGGAAATAATCGGAATATTGGTTGGGTAGTTGTTCGCCAGCACCGAGCCGAGCGTGGACGACAGCGCCACCACCTGCTCCGCGTACCCGGCGTTCTGCGATCCCCCGCCGCTGGTATCGGCATTGCCGGCGGCGATGAAGGCGTTGCCATTCGAGGGATCGATCGACGCGCCGCCGGGTCCCCATATGCCGCCGCCGCTGCCGCCCTGCGTCGACGTTCCGCTCATCGTAAAGAATTCGCCGGCAATGCTGGGGCCGGTAGTGTTGATGGCAACGATGCGGCCGTACCACGGCGAGATGTCGCAGGTTGAGCCGGTGACCGCGTAGAGTAGTCCGTTGGCGGGATTGTAGGTGAGGCCGCCGTGCATGAAGTTGTGATCCGGCGTATAGTCGGCGATTGCCAAAGGCCAGCCGGCCGCCTCTTTTCCCGTCGCCAAATCGACGGCGTGTACTTGGTTTTCTCCGTCGGAGAAATAGAGCAGGTTCTTGCCCCGGTCGATCGTGGGCGTCTCGCCGATCCCAAACTGCGAGGTCGATTTCCCGCATTTGTAGCTGGAGGAGGGAACGGCGTCCTGCCACACGGTCGCCCCGGTGCTCGCATTGATCGCGTACATCGTCGAACCGTATGCCGAGCCTGCATAGATGATATTCGTTGGCTGTCCGCTTACGTTGACGCCGTAGGCGTACACCGGTTCGTGAACCATTGTCGACCCGACGTTGTACACCCAGACTTGTTGCAACGAGCCGACGTTGTTCGGTCCGATCGTCGATTCATTCGGGTTGTAACCCGAGCGATTCAAGTCGAAGCCGAACGTATCCCAATCGGTCGCCGAGGCGGGAGTAGGCGTCGGACTCGGTGACGGGGACGGCGTCGATCCTTGCCCCGTCGTTCCGGCGGTGTAGTGGTTCGCAACTTGCGCCGCGCTCAACACCTTACCGGCGTACACGGCCACTTCGTCGATCGTTCCTTTGAAGGCTGGGTCGCTGTGCCCAGCGTCGTCGGCAATCGAAAAGCCGTAGCCGCCGTAATTCTTGAACGTGCCCGACA
>JBARKF010000240.1:0-8820 GCA_049800655.1 Candidatus Cybelea sp. | reverse complement strand
AGTTCGTAGATGGCCGAGTTCGTAAGATTCGTCGGGCAATTTACCTGTGCGCTGAGGGTACAAACCGAGACGCTGCCCGGTCCTCCGCTGCTGTCGAAGATGTTGCCAACGGCGATCGTACCGGTGGAGGCATCAAGGCTGGAAGCGTCGGACGGCTGCCCATAGGGATCGACGAAGCTACCCAGCAAGGGTCCGCACCGACGTGAACCCTTATACACGACAACCGCTCCAGTGCCGCCATCCGGCTGAATCAGGTTGCCCGTAGGATCGACGTCAATGTCGTTAAGGTAGGAAACGGGAGAGACGGTGCAAGTAGGTGCGTGGTTTGCCGAATTTGGATCGGCGTAGCCGAAGATCGCCGAGCCATAGAATTCGCTCGCGTAGAACCCGCTCTTGTTCTTGCCTTTGCCTTTACCTTTGCCTTTGCCAGATTCATCGGTGCCCTCGGGCGTTAGCCCGGCTCCCGATTGGCTTAGCGTTCGTTTGAGGAAGGCGCTCGTGCGCGTTTTACGCAACTCCGGCGGAATCACGCTAGCGAGGCGCGACCATCGTTGCATGAGGCTGCCTCGGCGATGCGCGGCAGGAGCGGCTGGGCCGGGGGCGACTTGTGAGCCGCCGCCGCAGCTCGCGAGTATCGAAGCGGCCAACAATCCGCCTACGGCGGAAGAGGCCGCGGTTGAGATTCTCATTGTATGCTCCATTCTTGTCGATGAGATCGCGATGCGCATCGCTTATGTCAACATAGCGGAGCCGGACTACCTCAACCACCCACGTATCCACATTTAGCCCCCACAAATAGGACGCTGCTCACACTGCGGGCTCAGATCGCTCCGCTCTCATCTCGCCGACGGACGGCCCTTCGCCACACGTTTTTAGGCCGCTTTGCAAGATACTGTAAGGGGAGACCAGAGCGCTCGATGCCGCCGGAATCGCCTTTAGGGGCGCATCCCGGACAGCAACCGATCTTCGACGATCAAGGTTCGCTCTACGGCACGACCAGAAACGTGGAGCTGACGGTTCGGGGACCGTCTTTAAAGGCAAGCCTGACGGCGGCGTCCCGTTCGACACAGCCGGAGGCTCCGAAACGGTCCACGACCCCGGATAAACGGACGACGATGCCGATTCGGCGCCGGGGCATTCGCACGAAACGAATCAGGTCGCGCCGGCGGCTCGTTGCCGTTGACCGGACGCGAAGAGCAGCGCATGAACGCGTCCGGGAGCAGCGACGTCTTTCCGTCAATCCACTATTGACGACACGGGCGGACGAATCTCAGCGACCGAGCTTTCTCAATTATCACGTCTTATCGCGGAGATTGCGTTTTGCCGCGTCAATTTCCGCTTGCGTGCGATCTTTCGCCTCGTTTACGACGGAACCAGTTTTCTCACTGGGTGTCATTTCGTCGCCAAGCAATCTGCGCCGTGCTTTTTCAGCGTCCGCCTCCGAGCGGTGGTGGCCTTCGTGGATCATGTCCGTGACATCGTCAACCGTCTTTTTTATCGCGTCTCTTACTTTGTCTAGAGGATCCTTACTCATACTGTACTTCCTTAATAGCTCCCAGCGTACCCCAACAGCTCTCAAGGTACCCCAGCAGCAGGGCCGATGAAACGTGCTTTTGCCTCCGCTCCTTGTAGCCGCTCATGAAGCTTTTGATCGCGACGACCTGTTGCTTGCATACTATATTTGTGGTTCGACCGCGCTGTGCTGTCACGAGCCTACGCGAAGATGTGTAATGTGGCTCCAAAGTCCGAACACTTTAAGAAGCCAGACGATAAGAACAATAACAACCACCGCATTCAAAAGCGACTTTACTGGTGCTGCCATCGGTATGTACGTGTTGATTAACCAGAGCACGACTCCAACTACGATCAATACGATGATAACTTCGATCAAAGGCATGCTCTATCTCCTTTTTCATCACCTGCTCGTGGGGCTGCAGATGCTCTGCCTCGTCAGGCTTCGGTCCCATTGCTATTACCCCGAAGATAGGTCACACAAACGGTAGAGCAGCCTCCGCTCAAACGGCCGATTAAATGGGAAGACTCGCGCTACAAAATGAGACGGCGCGGTCGACTCGAACGCGCGCATCGTTTTATTGATGGGGCGAACGGCCGCTTCATGAATCGATCCCCTTCGCGGCAGTTGAGCTACTTCGAAAAAAGAGGCGATTTAAGTTTTTAGGAGGTACAAGCCGCGTATGTGGAACTCACTGTATCAAACTGTTGGAAGCCTGACGGATTCCGAGCGCGACTTTGGTCTTGCGGCGCAGCGCATCCAAGAGGCGTTGCTAACGATACACGCCCCGACAGTGCGCGGACTAGACCTGGGCGTGAAGGCTGCACCGGCTAGACTCGTTGGTGGAGATTATATCGACCTGTTCCCCATCAATGAACGGCAGCTGATCTTTGGCCTCGGCGATGCGTCGGGAAAGTCGCTTTCGGCCGCGCTCAACGCATTGATGCTAAGGTATTTAGTGCGCGGGTTGGTACGGGTGCTAGGAAGCCAGGAGCTTGAAGCAATCACTGGACATACAAACGGCATCGTGGCGGAGGATCTGCGCGATGGCGACCACTTTATTACCTTTCTAATAGGCGCGATCGACGCCGGTTCGGGTGCCCTGAGGATCGTTAACGCCGGACATGAACCGCCTCTGATCTTACGATCCGGAAGCTCTTCCGTTGAGACATTGTCCAGTAGCAACCTTGTCTTAGGTGTGAATGCCGACGTGACGTACATTCCCGAAGAAACGCTGCTCGGTGTCGGGGATCGCACAGTTATTTATACCGATGGATTAACCGAGGCGACCAACGAGCAAGGGGAGCTTTTTACGATCGAACGTCTAAAAGAAACGATCCTCGCTCACCGCCATCTTGGCGCGCAGGAGCTGTCGGAGACTTTGTTCGAGACCGTCAAGAACTACGCTGGGCAGGAAATGCGCGACGACGCCACTGTCCTGGTGATACTTCGGACCGGCGTTCTAGCAATAAAATAAGTACCGCGCTAACCTCCGGTTACCTGACGAAGTGTCTGGCGTGGTCTTGCGGAGGAAAATTACTGCGCTATCCGGCAATTGCGAGGATCGCCGATTGGAAAGGGCGGCACTTGAGCGATTCAAAAAGCAAAATTGACGCCATATACGAGCTACGTCATGCGGCCGAACAGAAGGCGCTCGCCGAGAAAGCCGTCGACGACGACCCGTCTTGGGACAACCGCGATAATCTACTCGATAAACAGACCAAGCTGAACTCAAAGACCGTAGCCGCGATCAGAGTCTGCCATCAGTGCGGGCACGAGCATTTGCCCGACGCGCCTCATGCTAATTAGGACGTCGAGCACGGCCCTTCAACCCTGACCGCCGTCAACCAAGCACGCCGCCTGTTCTGACGAGAGCTGCCAAGGCTGGAATTGTATAACACGCGCTTAAAGACGCCGTCGAAAACTCGTCGCGGATTCTGCCAAGGATTGCGCGGAGGCGGTAGCCTTGCCGGAGGTGCCGAAGGGCAGCCGAAGCCATGAACAAGGCGCGCTTCGAAGCCTTTTCTGACGGGGTCTTTGCCTTCGCGATTACGCTGCTCGCGCTCGGCTTCGTGCTGCCGGAAATGCATGCGCCGTCGAATCGCGAGCTTGCCGCCGCGCTGTTGCGGCTCTGGCCGAACCTCATCGCGTACCTCTTGAGCTTTTCGGTGATCGGGCTCATGTGGCAGAATCACCACGCGCTCTTCCGGCTAGTTCGCCACGTCGACCGCAAGACGGTCTTCTGGAACCTTCAACTGCTCGCCGCAACCGTGCTCATCCCGTTTGCCACAACAACGCTCGGCTCGTATCCCACCCGCTCGCCGGCAGCGTTTCTCTACGGGCTCGTTCTCTCGGCGTGCGCCACGTCTTACAATCTGATGCTGCTACATCTCGTCCGCTCGGATGCCTTCGAGCCCGATGTGAGCCGCGAGGCCATTGCGTCAACCGTGCGAGGCTATCGCATGGGATGGCTCATCTATGTGACCGCCACGCTCGTCGCGCTGGTGCTTCCGCTCGTGAGCTTCGCCGCATATCTCCTCGTCGTGGTTTACTACCTCGTGCCGCGCGGCGCGGATTCCGACAATCCATTGACCGCGCGCTAAACGCTTGAGGATGACAACGCCTAGTTCCTTGCGCGTCCTTCGACTACGCCTGTCCTGAGCGAGCGCAGCGAGTCGAAGGACTCAGGATGACAAGAGGGGCTAGATCGTAGCGGCGGTGGCGCAGGTTGAGCGGGTGCCGCCGAAAATTACTGCGAGGCCGCAATTCGAGGTGAACATTCGACGGTTGTCGTGCGGCACACCGCGAACGAAGGCGTAATCTTGACTGGTGCCGCCGGGATGGCGGCTTCGGATGTAGGCGATGTAGTATTTTGCTCGCGCAAAGCGATACGGGCCCTGCGCTTCGCCGCCGCAGCTGCGATCGAGGTCTTCTTCTTTCGGATTCGTATCGCCGGTGCCCATTAGATAGGTCACGTGCCGTTTAACGTATCGTGTCTCGAGCTCCGCCGCGGTTCCAACCACGTATCGTGGGGCGACGCTCAAACCGTAGCGCCACTGATTGAAGTCGGGGCAGTTGCTCTGCGGCACCGGACGCCAGTCGGTGAAATAGAAGTACGACGACGGATTCGAGACGACGAGATGCACCTGAATTCGGGCGCCGGGATCGAGCTGCGGTGCGCGGCCAACGACCGCATACCGCTGTACGATTTGCCCACCCGCTGAGTGACCGACGAGCACGATCTCGCGAAGCTTCGGAAATCGCTGCTCGTCGGCGAGACGCGCAACGATCGCATCGAAGACGTCGTAGGTGCTGATCGGCGCGGGTGAAACGGCGTCCGAACCCCCGGGCCATTTGCTATCCCAATAGAGGGTTTGCGGCGATACCGCGTGCCCTTCCAACTCGCCGTGCTCGACGAACTGCGGCGCGATGACGAGGGTTTGCTCGAGCGCGCGCCCGGCATCGGCCGCGATCACGCCGGTATCGTAGTAATAATCCGCGTCGCGCAGGACGCCGTGCACGATGATCATGGCCCGCGTGACGCTTGGATCGCCGTCGAGCGACGACGTGCCGAAGTACCGCGCGTAGCCGCTGCCCAGCGCCGTCGTGACGAGAAACTCGCGGTCCGCGAGGCGACCGGCGTTGTCGGGCTGCGGCGTGGTGGTCACCGGCACGGGAACCACGCCGAGAAGCATCCAGGCGAGCAATAACGCACGCATTTGTAAACCCTTCCACGCACGACGGGCTCGTTCCGTTCGATTGGCGAACGCCGTTAGCGAGGAGAAAGCCGTTGAAACACTCGCGAGCTTACGCATCGATACTCTTGCTGGCCGGCTGTTCAAGCGCGAATCCCCCATCGGTTTTTCCGGCGGGGCTCCCTTCGGTTCAGGCCCCGGAGACGCGGCAGCACCCGGCAATCGCGAACGTCTACGTCGTTACGACACAATACGGTCTCGGCCGGCGCGCCAGCGGTAAAGACCAGATCCTTCGGTTCTCGGCCGGTGAAGACACGTCGAAGCCGAACATGACGGTCAATCTCACAGAATCTCCCGCGGTCGGACCGGCCGTGAATCCGAAAAATGGGCGCATTGCTTTTGCAGTGACGGACGGCAGCATTCAGGTTCGCAACAAAGATCTGGTCGAGCTTTACACGATTTCGCCGCATTTCGGATCCTATGGATTTCCGATATCAATCGCCTACGATCACGCGAATAATCTGTGGGTCGGCGGCTGGGTCGGCACGGACCTTGGCGAGCTATTCGAGTATTACGGTAATGATACGACGCCTGATAAGACGTATCACATTCCCAACGTTTCCGCCGACAATCCACCGTACTCGGTCGCCTTCGACCGCACCGATGACCTTTTCGTCGAGGGTCTACAGTACGTTTGGGCCGCTTGCAACACCGGCAGCGGGTGCTCGAATACGACGATCCCCTCGTACAGCGAGTTCCTGGACGAGTACTACGCCTACCTCGCGCCGATGGCGATTCTCGGAGGCGGTTCGCGACCGCTCCACCTCGTGGCGGCGACGTCAAACAGCTACATCAAATACTTCGCACCGTCCGGAACCCGCATCACGCGGAAGTGGCACTACACCGGTCGATCGCGGCGCTGCTCCGACAAGTACGGCATGTTCATCGCCGATCTCACGTCGGACTCACGCGACACTCTCTATCTGACCTGTGAAGTTCTTGGCGCCGGCACCACACAAGGGTCGGCGAACGGCGCGAGCACGATCGTCGAGCTCTCGCCCGACGGACACAAGAAGATCATCTCGGGCCTGACGAACCCGGATGGCGCCGGCGCGTTCTAGCGCCGCTAATCGGCAGAGTTAGCGGCGAGTTCGAGCGCCTGCGCTCGCGTCATATCCGCGCCTCGGCGCATGAGCGCGTCAACCTCGACTTCGGGCGTACGGCGCAACGCCGCCACGAGTATCTCGTGGCTGCTTCGTTCGGTCGTCTCGCGCTCGTAACCCGAGCTCGAATAGCCCGCTTCGACAAATCCAGCGAGAAGGGCCGCGGCTTCAAGCTCGTTTCGACAGGCGAGAGCCGCCGCAAGATGTTCGAGCGCGTGCAGGATGCGTTCCGTTCGGTGGGTCTTCACTGCAAGCACGACGGCGTCGCGAGCCGTCGCCTCGGCTTCGATGAAGTCGCCGAGGTGGAGCAAGTAGCCGGCGCGATTGCAGGTGAAGACTGATTCGCGCTCTGGATCCTCGGACTCCGCCGCGACTGGAATCGCTTCGTCGACGATCTCGAGGGCACGCTCCGCGTTGCCCGCGGCAAACTCGAGCTCCGCTAAATCTCCGGAGAGTCCCCAAGCCTCGCGCTCGGCCTTGCGCAGCGTGAATATTTCAATTGCCTGCTCGATACACGCGCGGGCTTCGTCGAACCGGCGTAACTCCATCAGCATCCACGAACGATGCTGCAGCGCCCACGCGAACGGCAGACTCGACGCCGTCGCGGCGAGACGTAAGAGTTCACAGGCTCGATCGTTTGCAGCAAGAGCGTCGTCCAGTCGGCCGATCGTATAAAGCGCGACGGCATAGCGGGTGAACGCGGTTGCGCAGAGGCGCGCATCGCCGACGCGCTGTGCAAGATCGACGGCTCGTTCCGACGCGTCCAGGCGCACGTTCGCATCGCTGGAGAGCCGCGCAAGGCCGGCGAAGAGCCGCGCCGGCACGTCAAGATTGTCGTCTTCACTAATGCGCTCGAGCGACCGTTCGAGCCAACTACAACCCTCTTCGGCAAATCCGTACCAATAGAAGAGCTCCGGTATGCGGCACGCGATCTCACCACCGAGCACGAACTCGTCCGCCGCGTCGCACCACTGCAACGCGGCGCGAATATTCTCCAAGTCAGCGAATAACGGAGCGAGCCGCGTGTTCGCGCTTTCGGTATCGATTCGCTCTTCGGCATTTCGCAGCAGCTCTGCGACCCAACGTGCGTGCCGCAACCCGAGGAGCGCCGCTTCATACCTGCTTATCGCTTCACGCGCGAAGTCGCGCGTCGATTCCAAGAGCCTGTAGCGGGCACTCCCCACGCGCACGTCGATTCCGACCAGCGATTTTTCGACGAGCGAGGCGAGGCTCGGCAAGACCGCAACGTTTTCGTCTCCGCAGACGGACTCGGCCGCCTCGAGCGACCAGACGCCCGAGAATACGCTCACCCTTTGCAAGAAAAGCTGCTCGCGCGGTGCGAGCAGATCGTAGCTCCACGCGATGAGCGCGCGCATCGTTTGTTGCCTCGACGGCGCCGCTCGATCGCCGCCCGACAACAGCTCGAAGCGATGATTCAGGCGGCTCTCCACCGCCGTTACGCCCAGTGCACGCACCCGAGATGCAGCCAATTCGATCGCGAGCGGATTGCCGTCGAGTCGCCGAACGATCCTTGCAACGACCGCGCAATCGTCGTCGCGTAAGACGAATCGCGCATCGCGGCTTGATGCCCGCTCGCAAAAGAGCTCAACGGCAGAATAGCCCATTGCCACGTCCGGCGTCAGCATTGCGTCTTTTGGCGGGCAGTCAAGTGCCGGGATTTCAAAGACTCCTTCGCCGTCGGTTCCGAGAGGCTCGCGGCTCGTCGCAAGAATGCGCGACGCTCCTCCTCCTCTCATCACGGCGCGCGCGAGCTGCGCAACCGGATCCAGCACGTGTTCGCAGTTGTCGAGAATCAGAAGCGCGCGGCGCTCGTGCAAGAACGCGGCTAGGAATTCGGGCGTGGGTCTTTGTGTTGGAGAGACTCCCAGCACTGCCGCGACGGTAAGCATCACCGCTGAAGGCCCCGAGAGCGAAGCCAGATCGACGAACCACTCGCCGTCGGGAAAGCGTAAACGCTGTTCTCTTGCGACCTCGATCACCGCCCTGGTCTTCCCAACCCCTCCGGCACCGACGAGCGTTACCAGACGATGGTTCTCGAGAAGCGCCCCGGCTGCCGCAACCTCCTTCGCGCGACCGATCAGCCGGGTCGGGGGCGATGGAAGACTTTCGGTGAGAACGGCGTCCGGCAACGCCGTAGCTCGCGGCTTGCGCGTTCTCGCGGCTTGCGCCAAGGTCGAGAGCTGCGACCGTTCTTCCGGGGTTGCGTTGAGCCCGGTTAAAAGGTGATCAACGGTTTCTCGATGCGGTGCGCGCCGCGCTCCCACTTCGAGCGCCCCGATGGCCTTGGCGCTGATGCGCGCACGTTCGGCGAGCGCCTCTTGTGAGAGACCCGACGCCATGCGAAGACGCCGAAGAAGGGCTCCGAATGTCACTGTCTGCATACGTTAGAGCGGGGCTAGCCAAAATCCGCGCATGGTGCTATAGTTCA
>JBARKF010000239.1:0-26138 GCA_049800655.1 Candidatus Cybelea sp. | reverse complement strand
CTCCGGGCGTGTGACCCGGGAGCGGCGGCGGCGTGCGGTTCACGGTGTAGGTGTCGTTGGAAACGCCGGGCGGCACTCCCGGGAGTCCGGGCGTGGTCACCGGCGCCGGCGTCGGGCTCGCCGGGGGCGGCGTTGCTTGCGCGAGCGTTTCCGGCGCGTCGCTATAGTGCTGCGCGCAACTCTGCGTGTTAAAGAGTCGGAGCGCGAGGTCTTGATCCGCTGCTGCCGCCTGCGTGGAGACCGGGAAGCTGCCGGTCACGAGCGCAGCGGCGGCCGCAATCACGGCAATGCCGCGATTTACGCGCGTCCCGAAGGGCACCGCCTCAGCGCTCTTCCAGCCAAAGAAGAATCGCACCCGCGGTTCCCATGATCATATTCGGCAACCACGCGGCGAGGAACGGACTCATTGCGCCGTTGCGTCCAAATGCCGAAGTAGCCGATGTCATGAGATAGTAGACAAAGAACGCAATGATCGCAAGCGCAATGCCGAGCGTGCGCCCGCGTTTGCCGAAACGCAGCGCCAGCGGCACCGCCATCACGACTCCGATGAAACAAGCAAAGGGCCACGCCAGCTTGTCGGCAAGTTGGATCTGCAGGTTGCCCATCGCCGTGCCGCCGATCCCTTGGGACTGCAATGCATTGACTTGCGTTCGCAGCGACTTGCTGCTCATCGTCCACGGATCGTTATTAACGTTGCTGACGAATTGCGAGGCCGTCTCTCCCAGCGGCAACCCAATGGTAACGCTGTTGACGTGCTGTTGGTTGGTGAGAAAGCCGTCGTTGTTGTAGCGCGTGTCGATCACGTCGTGCAGCGCCAGCGTGCTTCCCGAAACGGTTGCCGTCTTCGCCTGGAGGGTTTCGTTCCACGGCCCATAGCGCGCCGGCTTGAAGATCTGCACGTCCAGCATCGTCTTATTGTCGGGCGCGACTTGCGTTACGTAAAACGTGTTCCCGGTGTCGGGATCCTTACGGAAAAACTGCGGCTCAACGGGGAGCGCGTCGGTGTGGTAGATGATTTGATAGAAGGTGCGCGTCGACAGATCGACCGATGCGGGCGCAACCCATTCGTTCATCGAATACGCGATGACGAACATTGCGAAGCCGAAGATCAGCGGCGAGAGCGCGATCCGCATCACCGGGATGCCGGCGGTTCGCATCGCCGTGACCTCGTTGTCGCCCATCACGCGGCCCATCGCAAGCAGAGCCGCGAAGAGGCAGGCGAACGGGAATGCCATCGGAATCGCCTGGGGCACGCGAAAGACGACGAAGCGCAGCACCAAGAAGAACGGCGCGTGCTGATTGATGATGTAATCGGCCGCGAGAAAGAAGATGTTCAGCGCCCAAAATAGCAAAAACGCGCCGAAGGCAAACAAAAACGGGCTGGTCATCTCTCGGAGCAGGTAGGTGTCGAGAATCGGGAGACCCAGCAGCCGGGCCGAGCGAACGCGAGGAAGCGGCTGTCGGTGAATCAGCGTCGCCATACAGAACGAGGGATCAGTAGTTGTGGTATGCGGCGAGCACGCGAGTGACGTACGCTCGCGTCTCGGCGTAGGGCGGCACGCCATGGTAGCGAGCGACCGCACCCGGGCCGGCATTGTATGCGGCGACTGCGAGCGTCACATTGTTGCGGAAACGATGAAGCAGCGAGTGGAGATACCCGGTGCCGCACTGCACGTTCTCGGCGGGGTCGAATGGATTCGCGATTCCGCAGCTCGCCGAGGTGCCGGGCATCAGCTGCATGAGACCTTGCGCGCCGGCCACGCTGATGGCCGAGGGATTGCCGGCGGACTCGGCCATGACGACCGCACGCACGAGGCCGGCCGGAACGCCGTTTGCCTGCGATGCGCCATTGACGAGCGAATCGAGCGTCGACGGATCGAGTGAGTGGGAGGCGTAGGGCAAGTAGCCCGGACCGCTGCATCCATAGAGCAGGGCGATCAGGCCGCAGACACCAAGCAATCGACTCACCACATCCGCGCCTTTCTTCTCCTCCAACGGCTAGGCCTGGCGTTTCTCTATCTGTGCAGAGCACGTTGGGGCATCATAGCCTCGAAGGCTTGACGGCGCCTGAGCTTACCTCGCTTGAGTAGCGCAGATCGCGAGTCCGCGACGAACGCCGCTGCCGCTGTGCGAGCGCCAGTGCGGCGCCACGCGCGAACGCGAAGGCGGCTACCACGCGGCGGAAGTCACTTTGTACCACGGCATTGGACGTCGTTCTCATCGGCGGAGGTTACGTTGCATTCGAATGTGATGTCGTCGTGCATTCCGCAAGCGCGAGTAAGCGCGTCGCTCGCCATTGCGGTCGATCGCGATCGCGTCGTCCCGATCGCTCATCTCGCCCGCAATTGGCACTCTCGCGGGGGGAGTGCTAAGAGCTGCAAAAGGTTGCAGTTGGTTGCCTTCCCGCCATTGGGGGCGTATAGTGGTGAAAAGTAGTGCCTAGTGGTGGCTTTCGGAGGTCTCTTTGCACGCGGAACTACCGCGCTTTGCGGGCTCGGAGCAGCACGCCCTTGACCATAAGGGACGCCTCATCGTGCCGGCGCGTTTTCGCGAGCGGCTCGGGCACCAATTTGTCCTAACGATCGCTCACCCTGACCCCTGCCTAGCACTCTACCCGAGCGCCACGTGGGTCGAGTTTTGCGGCCGGCTCGAAGCCGTACCGGCGAAAGACGCGGGCTATCGGCGTTACGTCCGCTTCCTCTTTGCCCACACGGAAGAGGTTGGGTGTGATAACCAGGGGCGCGTGCTGGTCCCGGCGCTGCTGCGCGACTACGCGGCGATCGAGCGTCAAGTCGTCTCCGTCGGCCTGTTGACCCGCATCGAAATCTGGGCCAAAGAGCGCTACGCCTTCGACACGCCGCCCGAAGGTGACGTGCCTGCCTTTATGGCCGAGCTCGGGCTGTAGTACGAACGCGATGTGGCGATGCGATGATTCACTGCGCGGTGCTCGAGGTTCCGGCGATCGAGTATCTGGCGATTCGCCCGGATGGGACTTACGTAGATGCCACGTTTGGCGCGGGGGGCCACTCGCGTTCGATTCTTGCGCAGCTTGGCAGCGGGCATTTGAT
Organism: Candidatus Cybelea sp.; assembly: GCA_049800655.1. Lineage (GTDB taxonomy): Bacteria > Vulcanimicrobiota > Vulcanimicrobiia > Vulcanimicrobiales > Vulcanimicrobiaceae > Cybelea. The sequence goes on along the minus strand of JBARKF010000239.1, from coordinate 23,070 downwards.
TGGAATCGATGCCGACCCCGAGGCAAGCTCGCGCGCGGCGTTGATTTGCGACCCGCGCTTCACCTTTGTTCATGCCAACTTTCGGGAACTCAACCGCGTCCTCGACCGATACGCAATCGCGGCGGTCGACGGCGTTCTCTTCGATCTTGGAGTTTCGTCGATGCAACTTGACGACGTTGAGCGAGGCTTCTCGCTCGGTAAGCCTGCGCCGTTAGATATGCGGATGGACCCGTCGGTCGGGTCCAGCGCTTACGATATCCTCGCGACCGCCAGCGAGGGCCAACTGGCCGACATCTTCTTTCATTATGGTGAAGAGCGATCGGCGCGGCGCATCGCCCGTGCGATCGTCCTACGCCGCTCGCGCGGAACGCTGCCCAGCACCACCGCCGAATTCGCCGCACTCGTTTCCGGCGTCGTCCAACGCCGCGGCAGGCGCGAACGCATTCATCCGGCGACGCGCGTCTTTCAGGCGCTACGCATCGCCGTCAACGACGAGCTCGGTGCGCTCCGCGACGGCCTTGCGGGCGCGATCGGCCGCTTGCGCTCGGCGGGACGCGTCGTTGCAATCAGTTTTCATTCGCTCGAGGATCGCATTGTGAAGGAGACGTTCCGCGACGACGAGCGCGTCGCGGTCCTAACGAAGCGGCCGATTCTTCCCGACGAGGGCGAGGTTGCCGAGAACCGGCGCGCACGCAGCGCAAAAATGCGCGCCGCCGAGAGAAAGGTGAGTTAGCGTGCTTGCACCGCAGTTCATCGACCGTTCATCGCGGCTCCGCAAGCCGCGCACGGTTCGGGCCGCCACGCGCCGGCGGATCGTCCGGAAATCGCGAGCCCGCTACACCGGCGTCGTGCGTGTCTTCGCGACGGTCCTATGCGTTCTGCTCCTCCTCATGAGCTACGTCGTTCTGACGTCCAGCCTGACCGGCCTTAGCTATGCGGTGGCAAAGGCCGGCGCCGACCGCGAGGCGCTGCAAGAGGAGACGATGCGCTTAGACGATCGCATTGCGGCGATGCGGTCGGACGACCGTCTCTCCCAACTTGCCGCGCGCCTCGGCATGCACGAACCGCAGCGTCTCGCGGTCGTTCGGCTGGCGCCCGCCCCCGTCGCGCGGGTGCATTCGCGTTACCCGATGCTCTCGTCGTTGGCCGGACTCTTCATGCCGGCTGTGAACCGAAAAGCCGCAGCACCGTAGGGATGCATCAACGAACGTTCGCGCGCGTCGCTCCGATGCGCGCCCGCCTCTTCTTTTACGCCTGTTTCGTCATCGCGCTCTTTCTCGCGTGGCGCCTCTGCGACGTGCAAGCGTTAAAGGGTGCGGTCTATGCGCGCGAAGCGCTTGCACAACGCTCGAATACCGTCGAGGTCTTTGCGCGTCGCGGCAGCATTCTCGACCGGAACGGAAACGTCTTGATCCGCTCGTTGCCGTCGGAGAGCGTCTACGCCGTGCCACGCGAGATCGTCGATCCGGTGATGACTGCGGCCAAGCTCGAAAAAATCTTCGGAAAGCTTGATTCGGCAACGATTGCCGCGCTGCGCGACCGGCATCTCTGGTTTGAGTGGATCGCGCGCAAGGTACCCCACGACGTCGCGGCGCGAGTTCGTAGCCTGGGCTTACTCGGGGTGGATTTAAAGGAAGAGGACACAGGCTTGCGGATCGATGCGAGCGGCCGGCTTGCCTCAACGGTGCTCGGCTTCGTCGGCACCGATGAAAACGGACTGGACGGCATCGAATACGCCGACGACGATTTGCTTCGCGGGCGCTCGGGACGCGTGATGCTCGAAGCCGATGAGTTTGGGCGTCCGATACCGTTCGGGCAGGAGCGGGTGGTTACGTCCGCACAACCGGGACTCGACATCGAGCTGACGCTCGATCCCTATCTCCAGTTCGTCGCCGAGCGGGCGCTCGCGCGGCAAGTGAGTGCGTTTCACGCACTCGACGGTACCGCGATCGTAATCGACCCTTGGTCGGGTGAAGTGCTGGCATTGGCAAATCTGCCCAACTTCGATCCCAACCATTTCTGGAAGTTCAATGACGAGCAGCGTCGCGACCGGGCGGTGATGGACGCGTACGAACCCGGCTCGACGTATAAACTCGTGACGGCAGCCGCCGCGCTTGAGTCGCACAAGGTCACGCTGTCGTCGCGCTTCCCTGCGCACGACCGGCTCGAAGTGGGCGGTCAGACGATTCACAACGCGGAAGACGGCTTCATGGCAGGAACGGGGGGCAGTGAGACGCTCGAGCAGATCGTGGAGTATTCGCACAACGTCGGCGCTGCGGAAGTGGGCCTTTCGATCGGAGCGAAGACGCTCTACGCGATGGAACGCAAAGCCGGCTTCGGCGTACCCACGGGCATTGGGCTGCCCGGTGAAAATCCGGGAATCGTGCCACAACCTTCACAGTGGAGCGGCTCGTCGTTGGCGACGATGTCCTTCGGGCAGGGTGTCTCAGTCACCCCGATCGCGATGGCCCGCTACTACGCCGCGATTGCCAACGGCGGCTTGCTGATGCAGCCGCAGATCGTGCGCGCCGTCTACGATCAGCAAGGAAACCTGCTGCGCCGATATGCGCCGGCTGTCGTCCGGCGAGTCTTCTCGCAACAGACCGCCGGCGAGTTGCGTACCTTTCTTCGCGCGGTCGTCCTGCACGGCACCGGCGATCCGACGGCGCAGATTCCCGGTTATGCGACCGCAGGAAAGACCGGGACCGCGCAGATGGTCGTCGATGGCGAGTACCGCTCGGGATATTACGCCGCGTCGTTCATCGGGATGGTTCCGTACCCGCGCGCGCGATATCTGATTTACGTGAAAGTCGAGCGGCCGATCGGGTCGTATTATGGAAGTGTCGTTGCCGCACCGGCCTTCGCCGAAATTGCGCGGGCAGCGATGTTGCACGCCGGAGTCTTGCCGAGCGCGGACGTCGCGCCTCATGGTCGCTGAACGAAACGTATCGTTGACGGCGTTGCTCCGCCGCCTGCCCAAGGCCGAAATTCATGGCGATCGCGAACGCGCCATCGCCGCCATTGAAATCGACTCGCGTTGCGTGCGCCCCGGGACGCTCTTCGTGGCGTTGCGTGGAAGCCACACCGACGGGCACCTCTATCTCGCCGACGCCGTCGCCAATGGCGCCGTGGCGCTGATCGTCGAAGCTGGGCCGGCCGATATTCCCCCGAGCGTAACGGTCGTACGCGTCGAGGATTCGTACCGCGCGCTCTCGGCACTGGCCGCGGCCTTTTACGGCGATCCGTCCCACGACATCGACGTCATCGGCGTTACCGGCACGAACGGTAAGACGACGACGACGCGCATGGTTGCCGCGATCCTCGGCCGGGCCGGCATTCAATGCGGCGTTGTGGGAACGGTCGGCGCGGAGTTGGGATCGCGCAACTGGCGGTTGCAGAACACGACGCCGTTGCCGCCGACGTTGCATCGGCTGCTCGCCGAGATGCGCGACGACGGCGCGCAAGCCGTTGCAATGGAGGTCAGCTCGCACGCGCTCGCCCTCGATCGCGTCGACGACGTACGGTTCCGCGTTGCAGCGCTAACCAACGTCACGCGCGACCACCTCGACTTTCATCGCACGCATGCCTCGTACGCGGCGGCGAAACGCAGGCTCTTCGAGCTCGCCCCGTCGTGCGTGCTCAACGTCGACGATCCATGCGGCGCGCGCTGGGCGGCAGAGCTCCGCCGCGAAGGGCGCGAGGTGATCACGTACGGCGCGAGCGTGGAAGCCATGGTCGCACCACGCGATATCGTCGTCGAACCTCAGGCGACTCGTTTTACGATCGACGGAGAACGTTTCGAGCTGCGCGTTCCGGGGCGATTCAACGTTTGGAATGCCGCGGCGGCGATCGCGATCGCCCGCCTGTCGGGCATCGCGGATGCGACGAGCGCGGGCGGACTCATGGACCTGGCGCGCGTTCCGGGCCGAATGGAGCGTCTCCACGCCAACGGCGTCGACGTTGTGGTCGACTACGCACATACCCCCGACGCGCTCGAGAGCGCGTTGCGTTCCTTGCGCGAAACGACGCGCGGAGCGCTCGCCGTCGTCTTTGGCTGCGGCGGAGATCGCGATCGCGGCAAGCGATCGGAGATGGGCGCGGTCGCCGCGAAGGTCGCCGATCGACTTTACCTGACGAGCGACAATCCGCGCACCGAAGAACCGCAAGCGATCGTCGACGAAATCGTCGCCGGCATGGGAAGCGCAGGCCGGACGATCGAAATCGATCGGCGTCGCGCGATCGAGCGAGCGATCCGCGATGCGAAGCCCGGCGACGTCGTGTTGATCGCCGGCAAGGGGCACGAGACGTATCAAATCATCGGCGATCGCGTCGAGCCTTTCGATGACGCGCAGGTTGCGCGCACGGCCCTCGCTGCGCGCCGGGTGTCGCGATGAAGCTTCCGCTTGACGTAGCGATCCGCGCGATCGATGCGACGTTGCTTGACGGCGACGCCGCGCCCGCGGCGTTGCGCGTGAGCACCGACACGCGAACGATCGAACCGGGCGACACGTTTTTGGCGCTGCGCGGCGAGCGCTTCGACGGTCACGACTTCGTCGCAGAGGCCATCGCGCGCGGTGCCGCGATGCTGGTGGTCGATCGCGCGGAGCAGCGCGTGCCCGGAATCGCCACGCTGCTGGTCGATCATACTCAACGCGCCTATATGGCGCTGGCCGGTGCCGCGCGGGCGCTCTTTGAAGGAACGGTCGTCGCGATCACCGGCAGCGCCGGCAAGACGACGACGAAAGCCTTTCTCGAGCAGCTGCTCGCCGCGCGCTACGGCGATCGACTGCTGACCACTGCCGAGAACGAGAACAACGAGATCGGTGTGAGCAAGTTGTTGCTGCAGGCCGACAACGCGCTGCACGCTGTCGTCGTCGCCGAATTCGGTGCACGCCATTACGGCGATATCGCCCAGCTTGTTGCGATCGGGCGCCCGCAGATCGGCATTCTCACGAATATCGGCGACGCGCATTTGGAGATAATGGGCTCGCGCGAGCGGCTCGAAGCGACGAAGTGGGCGCTCTTCGCTCGCGGGGCGCGGCCCGTGCTCAATGCCGGCGACAGCGTTTCTCGCACGCGTGCGCCGAGACTCACCGAACCGGCGCGTTGGTTCGCCGCCGAGCGATCGGAACTTCGGATTGATGCGGCGCTGCAGCCGCTGACGGCGTTGGTGGGAGATCGCCTGGTGCAAAGAAACGCGCAGGGCGCGACTGAGTTCATCGTGGACGTGCGGATACCGGGTATGCACAACCGCGCGAACGTGGCGGCTGCCATCGCCGGCGCGCTCGAGCTTGGGCTCTCGCTCGAACGCCTGATAAGTGAGCTTCCCGCGCTTCGTCTGCCCCAGGGACGCTACGACCGGCTGGGTGCGGTTAGCGGCATCCGACTGATCTACGATGCCTACAACGCCAACGCGAGCGGAATGATCGCGGCGCTCGATGCCTTTGCCACGGAATCCGCATCGCGCCGGATCGCGGTGTTAGCGAGCATGGCCGAGCTCGGCGACGAATCGAAAGACTTGCACGAGCGCGTTGGGGCGCATGCCGCTGGGCGCGTCGACATCTTGCTCGTACGGGGCGAATACGCCGCCGAGCTCGCGCGCGGAGCGGAACGCGGCGGGCTCGAGTCGCAGCAGATCGTCGAAATTGGGACGAACGCTCAAGCGGCGAGCTGGTTGCGCGAAAACGCTCGTCCTGATGACGTCGTTCTCCTCAAGGGTTCGCGCAAGTATAAGTTGGAAGAGATCGTCGAAGAGTTGCGCACATGAGCCTCGCAACGAAGAGTTTGGCAGTATCCCGCCCGGAAGTGCCGGCCGGGTTGATGGCGATTCCCATTCGCACGCCCTTGGTGCGTCCGGGCGATGACGTCGTCGAAATCGTCGCGCGGGCGATCCGGGGAATTGCAAGACCCGGCGACGTCGTCGCCGTTTCCGAGAGCGCCGTCGCGATCGCCCAGGGCGAGCTCATCGGCGCCGAACATATTCGACCGACGCGGCTCGCATACGCACTCGCGCGCCGTGCCGGTCCGATGGCGACGATCAGCCAGCCGGAATCGATGCAGCTCGTCATCGACCGGGCCGGCCGCTGGAAGGTGATCGGCGCGACGCTCCTGCAGTTGGTCGCTCGTGCACTAGGCCGTCGCGGCGCATTTTACGAAATGATGGGCGAAGCGGTCGCGGCGTTCGACGGCTACACGGGCACGATGCCGCCTTACGAACGGGCGATCGTGCTGGCGCCGCGCGATCCCAATGGGGTGGCCCTGACGCTTTGCGAGCGAACGGGCATCGCGGCTGCGGTGGTCGACGCTAACGATCTTGCTGCGGCGAAGGTTCTGGGTAGCTCCAAGGGTGTCCGCAGTGAGAGCGTCGCTGCCGCCCTGCTCGATAATCCGCACGGCAACAGCGACGAGCAGACGCCGATCGTCGTCTTCAAGTGGCGCGGCAACGGGTCGAACCCGCTGCTGCACGATGATGCCGCATGAACGAACCGTCGCTGCCGATGCTCGGGATTTGGGTACTTTTCGGCTTCCTCGTGGCGGCACTCGCTTCGGCCGCGCTGCTCTTTCTGCTTGGGCGTCTCGACCTTCGGCAACACGCATACGAAGATGCGCCGGAGACCCATCGCGAGAAAACCGGAACCCCGACGATGGGCGGCCTCGTCTTCCTCGTCGTGCTGATTCTTGTCGTGCTGATCGCGACGTTTGCAACGGCCCGCGTCCCGTTGCTGCCCGAACTCGTCTTTTTGGTGGTGCTCTGTGCCGGGATCGGCGCGATCGACGACATGCTGGCGATTCGCCAGGCTGCCAATCGCGGATTAAGCGCGCGCACCAAGCTCCTCGCGACCGCGCTCGCGGCGGCGATCTTCATGCGCCTGATCGGCGCTTCACCCGCGCTCTTTCCACCGGACGTGCTCTTCCACGGCGGCGGTCTTTGGCTCTCGGCGCCGCATTGGCTCTGGCTCGTGCTGGGGATTCTGGCGATCGTCGGAACGACGCACGCCGTGAATCTCACCGATGGTCTCGACGGCCTCGCGGCCGGCACGATGATTCCGCCGCTGATTGTCGTCGCGCTCATCGGGGCGCAAATGGCGATGCCTGCCGCCGCGATCGCGGCGGCGGCCGGTGCGGGCGCGTGCGGCGGCTTCTTGCTCTTTAACACGCATCCGGCCAAGCTTTTTATGGGCGACACCGGTTCGCTCGCACTCGGCGCGCTGCTCGCCGGCGTCGCGATCCTGACCGGCGAGATGCTGCTGCTCCTCGTTATTGGCGCGGTCTTCGTCGCCGAAGCACTTTCGGTGATCCTTCAAGTGACGTACTTCAAGGCGACGCACGGGCGGCGTATCCTGCGGATGAGCCCACTGCACCATCACTTCGAGTTGAGCGGTTGGCCGGAGACGAAGGTGACGACTCGCTTTTGGGTTGCCTCGGTGATCGCTTCGCTGGTAGGATGGGCCATCGTGCGATGAGCGATATCTTTCAATTCGACGCCGGCGAGCGGGTGCTCGTGATCGGCTTGGGCCGTAGCGGGTTGGCGAGCATCGAAGTCTTGAGCGAGCATAAGGTCACGCTCTATGCCACCGATGAAAAACCCGGCAGCGAACTCATCGACGCGGTCGCTGTTGCCAACTCCTTCGGCGCCCGCTTCGTCGAGCCGAGCGAGATCGAGAGCATCCTTGGCGAGTTAACCTGCGCGGTGCTCTCACCGGGCGTTCCTCCAACGTCGCCCGTCGTTCGCCGTCTGCATGGGGCGAACGTTCCGGTCTTCGGGGAAATCGAGCTGGCATATCGGCTCTGCAAGGCACCGATCATCGCCGTGACCGGAACGAAAGGGAAGTCGACGACGACGGCGCTCATCGGTCATTTGCTACGCGGGTGCGGGCTGGAGGTTCGCGTCGGCGGCAACATCGGCAACCCGCTGATCAAAGAAGTGCGCGACGTCGGCCCGGACGGATGGGTCGTCGCCGAGGTCTCCTCGTTCCAGCTCGAAACGATCCGCGCGTTCAAGCCACGCGTCGCCGTATTGCTCAATATCGAGCCCGATCACCTCGACCGCTATCACTCGATGGACGAGTATGCGGAAGCGAAGTACCGGATCGGCGCGAATCAATCGATGACCGATTGGTTCGTCGGCAACTGGGACGATCCGCGGATTCGCGCCCTCCACTGGCATCATGGCGATACGCGCGTTCAAGCGCGCCAGCTCTGGTTTTCGCTTGATGAGACCGAAGCGACGATGTACGTCCGCGACGGCATGCTGACATACGCACCGGTTGCCGGCGATCCGCGCCCGGTGGCGATCGTACCGCGCGATGAAATTCCGCTGCCTGGGGAGCACAACGTGCGCAATGCGATGGCGGCTCTGCTTGCCGCGCTCGCCGTCGGTTGTGCCCCGGCAAAGCTGCGAGAGGCAATCTGCAGCTTTGCGCCGATGCGACACCGGCTCGAAACGGTCGCGGAAATCGACGGGGTGCGCTACGTAGACGACTCGAAGGCAACGAATCCCGGCGCGGTGATTGCGGCGCTCCACACGTTCGAATCGCCGATCGTCTTGATCGCCGGCGGCCGTTCGAAGGGGATCGGCTTCGAAGCCTGCGCCGCGCCGATTCGCGAGCGCGTGACGGCGCTGGTTGCGATCGGCGAAGCGGCCGGCGCGTTTTTGGAAATCGCGCAAGGCATTCCGGCCGTTACGGCAACGACCATGGAGGAAGCCGTGCAGCGCGCGCGTGAGCTCGCGGTACCGGGCGGCGTGGTGTTGCTCTCGCCCGGATGCGCTTCGTTCGACATGTTTGCCTCCGCCGAAGACCGCGGCGAGCAGTTCGCCAAAGCGGTCGCGGCCTTACGGGAGCCCGCCGGTGCATAACGCTGCGGCCCTTCGCTCGCGCCGAGAAAAGACGCGGGGGACGAACGTGACGTCGTACGCGCGTGCGCCGCTCGACACGCTGCTCTTCACGTCGGTTGTGGCGCTGATCGGCATCGGGCTGGTGATGGTGTTTTCCGCATCGAGCGCCACGGCGTACGCCGAGCACGGCGACATCGCCTACTATCTGAAGCGGCAGCTCATTTGGCTCGCGCTGGGTCTAGCCGGTGCATACGCGTGTTACCGAATCCAGTACCAGCACTTGCGTCGGCTAGCGCCCTATTTCTTACTTGCCGGCATTGCCGGTCTCGCGCTCGTCTTCGTTCCGCACGTCGGTCTCGGAGTCAACGGCGGGCGCCGCTGGATCGGCACATCGAGCCTGAGCATCGAACCTTCGGAGTTCGCGAAACTTGCGCTGGTGATCTATCTAGCGGCGGTGCTCTCGGTGCGTGGCGAACGCATAACCTCGCTGGTACGCGGGCTCTTTCCGCTCTGCGTTCCGGTCGCGATCATGGCGGTGCTCGTGCTCAAGGAGCCCGACATGGGCACCGCCAGCCTGTTGGTCTTCACGGCGATGGCGATGTTCTTCGCGGCGGGCGCGCGCCTCGTTCATCTCGCTGCCGTGTTGTTTGCGACGGTTCCATTTGCCGCACTGACCGTTCTCGCGAGTCCCTATCGGCGAGCTCGCATCTTCGCTTTCGTCGATCCTTGGAGGGACCCGCTCAATACGGGCTTTCACATCGTGCAGTCGCTCTTAGCGCTTGGGAGCGGCGGTCTCTTCGGCGTTGGGCTCGGCGCTTCCCGAGCCAAGTTCTTCTATTTGCCCGAGCAATACACCGACTTCATCTTCTCGGTGCTCGGTGAGGAACTCGGCCTTATCGGCACGCTCGCCGTGGTCGCGCTCTTCGTGATGTTGGCCTATCGTTCGATCCGAATCGCGCTCGCTGCACCCGACCGCTTCGGATTCTTTTTGGCGATCGGCTGCGCGGCAATGATCACGATTCAGGCGTTCGTCAACATTGGGGTCGTTTCGTCGTCGTGGCCCGTGACCGGAGTGCCGTTGCCGTTCATCTCGTTCGGCGGCAGCTCGCTGGTCGTCAATCTGATCGCCGTTGCGCTGATCGCTAACGTCGGACGTCATCGTCGAGTCAGCGGACGCGCGTGACCGTCGTCTTCGCCGGCGGCGGTACGGGAGGGCACCTCTATCCCGCAATTGCGATCGCCGATGCGCTGCGAAGTCGCGCGCGCGTCGCCTTCGTCGGCACCGCGGACCGGCTCGAAGCGACGATCGTTCCGAAAGCCGGTTACGACCTTCATACGATTGCGAGCCGTCCGTTACCGCGTGCTCCATCGTTTGCGGTCTTTCAAACCATCGCGTCGAACGTAAAGGGCACGTTCGAAAGCCTTCGTCTGCTCGCCGCCCAGCGTCCGGATCTCGTCGTTGCGACCGGCGGCTACGTCGCCTTTCCCGTCGCACTCGCGGCGCGCATTCGTAAGATGCTGCGTCTCTCGGACGCCTGCGTGGTCTTGCTCGAGCCCAATGCGGCGCCCGGATTGACGAACCGTTTGCTGACGCCGATCGTCGACGAAATTTGGGGTACAGCGGAACCGGCGAACGGGGTTCGCGGGAAGTATCGCACTACCGGCGTGCCGATTCGTTCGAGCCTGCGCAACCTGCCGCGCCGCGACGAAGCGATCGCACGTCTCGGACTCGATCCATCGCGGCGCACGCTCGTCGTTATGGGCGGAAGCCAAGGGGCACGATCGATCAACGATGCGTCGGCACAACTGATCGAAAGGGGTGGTCTGCCCGCCGGCTGGCAGCTCTTTGCCCTGACCGGGCAAAGCGATTACCAGCGCCTGCGCACGCGGTTGCCAAACGCGCGGCCCTATCTCGACGACATGGCGGACGCCTACGCCGTGGCCGACCTGGTCTTGGCACGCGCCGGCGCCTCGACGCTCGGCGAGTTGGCTGCGCTCGGGAAACCGTCGATTCTGGTTCCGTATCCATTTGCGGCGGAAGCACACCAGAGCGCGAACGCCGCCCGGTTTGAAGCGGCCGGCGCTGCCGTCGTACTCAGTGACGACGAGCTGCGCGCGGGGCGCTTACCCGCACTTCTGGCAGAGACGCTCGACGACAAGCGGCTGAGCGCGCTGGCCGCCGGTGCCGCTAGTCTGCGAGGGAGCGATCCGCTTCTTGCGATACTCGCCCGGGTCGACGCGCTCGTTGCGCGAAGGACGCAGTCGTGACAACCTATCACTTCGTCGGCGTCGGTGGAATCGGTATGAGCGCAATTGCGCGGATCCTGCTCGCTCGGCGCGAGGCCGTGTCGGGATCGGACCTCGCCGTCACGCCGCTCGTCGACCAGCTTCGCAGCGAGGGCGTGCACGTCACGATCGGGCACGATGCGCGCAACGTTCGCAACGCGCACACCGTGGTCGTTAGCTCGGCGATCGAGCGTTCGAACCCCGAATTCCGCGCTGCCGCTCGCCGCGGCATCCCGCTGTTGCACCGTGGCGAGATGCTCGCACAACTTTTGCGCCAGCGCCGTGGCATCGCCGTCTGCGGAACGCATGGCAAAACCACGACCACCGCGATGATCCACGCCGTGTTGCGTTACGGTGGAATCGATGCGGGGCTCGTGCTTGGCGGCATCGATGGATCGCTGCGGACCAATGCGTACGAGGGCAAATCGCCATGGTTCGTTACCGAGGCCGATGAGTCCGACGGGTCGTTTGCACTGCTCGAGCCGTCAACTGCGATCGTCACGAACATCGAAAACGATCATCTCACCAGTGACGACGAGCTTCCCGCGCTCGTCCGCGCGTTTGCAGAGTTTCTCGGAAAGTTGCCCGAAGATGGGCTGGCCATCGTCGGAATCGACAATCCGCTCGCGGCATCGCTGACCTCGCACGACCTGCGCGCGCGCATCGTTACCTTTGGGTTCGCTCCGCTTGCAGGAGTGCGTGCCGAGAATTTGACGTTCGGCGGTTTCGGCTCGCACTGCGAGGTCTTCATCGGCGACCGCCGGGCCGGCCGCGTCGAGCTGCAGGTTCCCGGCGCCATGAACGTCCAGAATGCGCTTGCCGCCGTGGCGATCGGGAGCGAGTTGGGCGTGCCGTTTAGGCGCATCGCGACGGCGTTGCGCGAGTTCCGTGCCGTGCGCCGAAGGTTCGACGTACTGGTTTCGAACGAACGGGCGACGCTCGTCGACGACTACGCGCATCATCCAACGGCCGTGCGCGCGACGATTGCGGCGGCACGTCAGTACCATCGGGGCGAGCTCGTCGTAGCCTTTCAGCCGCATCGCTACACGCGAACGGCCTATCTTGCGCGCGAGTTCGCGGAGGCGCTGCGCGACGCGGACCGGATCTATTTGGCGCCCATCTACGCGGCCTCCGAACCGGCGATCCCCGGCGTGAGCGAACGCTCGATCGGCGAATGGCTCACGTCGTTCGGCGCGAGTGTCTCCTACGTCGAGCACGTCAACGAGTTAGAGACGCGACTCGTTGACGAGGCCCCTTTCGGCGCGCTGGTGCTGATGCTCGGTGCCGGTGACATTACCGACGTCGCTGCACGCCTGGCGAACCATCTCGGCGCCCCGGACGAAGCGCCGGCGTCGGCACGAGCATGAGCGTTACCACGGCGCGTGCCCTTCGCCCGCTGCTTACGCCGGCCGACCGTACGACGCTGCGCGAACTATTCGGGGAGCGCGCGTGTTTTGACGAACCGCTCGCGACGTACACCTCCTGGAAGGTTGGCGGTCCGGCCGACGCGTTCGTTACCGTGCAGAATGAAAGCGAACTCGGGGAGCTCTTGCGATTCTGCTTGCGGCGGAAAATGCCGTGGTGGATGCTTGGCAGCGGCAGCAACGTGCTCGTCGGGGACGGCGGAGTGCGCGGCGTGGTCGTTCGGCTTGGCGGCGATTTCGCGACGGTGCGCGTGCGCACCGAGAATGGATGCGTCTTCGTCGACGCCGGCGGCTCCGCGGACATGGCGCTGGTAACGGCAAAGGCCGCCTCCGCCGGCGCGAGCGGTATCGGTTCGCTCGCCGGCATTCCCGGGACGGTCGGCGGCTCGTTGCGGATGAATGCCGGCACCGACCGCGAGATCGGCGACTTCGTTCGCGAGGTATGGGTGCAGTCACCGAGCCGCCCCCAACCGCATCCCGCCGGCGTACGCTACCTTTACCGGCGCACGACGCTCAAGCGCGACGTCGTCGTATCGCGCGTGACGCTGGCGTTTCCGCTCGCGAACGCGCGCGAGGTTCGCGCCGAGATGCAGACGCGGCTCGTTCGCCGGAAAACGACGCAACCCATCGCGCTCCCCAACGCCGGCTCCTGTTTCCGTAACCCCGAGGGCGAAAAGGCCGCGCGCTTGATTGAGGCGACCGGCGCTAAGGGATGGCGCGAAGGCGGCGCGGAAGTCTCTTCGCTGCACGCCAACTTCATCAACAATCTCGGTGGGGCGACGGCGAAAGACGTAGCGACGCTGCTCGCGCGCGTTCGCCGCGCCGTGCAGCTTCGCTGCGGTGTTGAATTGCAACTCGAGGTGCACTTGGTTGGAGTCTTCATTGATGCCACGCAATAGCAGTACCAGAGGAACGGTCGCCGTCGTGATGGGCGGCAGCAGCGCCGAGCGCGATATCTCAATCCGTTCGGGCTCGGAAGTGATGCGTGCCTTACACTCGCTCGGTTACGATGCGCGATCGCTCGATTACGACGAGCGGTTCCTCGATGCGTTGGCTCAGATCAAGCCCGACCTCGTTTTCATCGCGCTGCACGGACCGGGCGGTGAAGACGGCCACGTGCAGGCCCTGCTCGAGTATCTCTCGATCCCGTATACCGGCAGCGCGCTCGAAGCGGCGGCGCTCTCGATGGACAAACATCTCACCAAGAAGTTGCTCGCGGCCGAAGGGTTGCCGACACCGGTTTGGGATCTCTTCGATCTCACCGGCGGGACGCTGCCGCTTCTGCCCGGTTCGCTCGATCTTCCACTGGTGATCAAGCCGCGCTTCGAAGGCTCGTCGGCGGGAATCACGATCGTGCACACGCACGAGGAGTGGACTGCTGCAATGCTCGACGCGTCGAAGTCGTACGCGCAGATTCTCGCCGAAGAGTATTTGGCGGGCCGCGAGTTTACTTGCGCGGTCTTAGGCGAGGAGGCGTTACCGATCGTCGAGATCATCGCCAATCGCGACGGCTTTTACAGTTACGACGCCAAGTACGAGCCGGGCGGCAGCACCCACGTCGTGCCCGCTCCGATCGACGACGATCTCGCCGCGCGCCTGCAGATGCTCGGGTTATCGGCGCACCGGCTGCTGGGATTGCGCGACTACTCGCGTACCGATTTCATCGTCACTGCCGACAACCGGCCCTACATTTTAGAGATCAACTCGTTGCCGGGGCTGACCCCGGCAAGTCTCGTTCCCGATGCCTGCGCCGCGGTAGGGATTAGCTTCGAAGCGCTGATCGAGCGTTTGATCGGATACGCACGCGCCCGCGCCGATCTGCGCGATGCCGTCGCTTGACCCGCGGGCCAATACACTCCGTAGGCAACGCTAACCAACAGCGTCGACGTGATGACCGGCTTGCCGATCACCAAGCCTTAAGAAGCGATAGCGTGGGCCGGGTCTTTACGCGACGCTGCCCACTGAGGCTTCACGAACGGCGGTTCGCAAATGCTTCGGCGTCGTCGGCGATGAGGTGATCCAGACGCGACGTTTCCGGCGGCAGATTTTTAGCGTTCGGATATCGGCGTAGAAACTCCGGATCGTCCAGTCGCTCGCCGACGGTTCGCCCTGCCAACTTCGCGTTGATCTCCGCGTAGCGCGCCGCGTCGCTATGTTCGCGGATCCACGCGGCGACTTCTTCGTCCGATCCGGCCTCGGCGATGACTTTGCGCAGCACGGCCTCGGAAATGCCGAGCGCGTTGAGTAGACTCGAGCTGAAGCCGGTGATTTGATATTCGCCGATGTTTCCGCCTGGCAGGGTTGCCCGGATTTTGTCGACCGTGCGGGCAAGCATGAAGAGCTCGAGACCGGGTAAGAACTGACGGGGGCTGCGCGGAGGGCGGCGGGTGAGATTGAGTGGTTCCATCGCAGCGCATTTCAACCGGGCGGTCCATCGATGCCTTCGAAGCAGGCCACGGAAACCCTAAAGGTTCCGAAAGGAGTCGAAGGTTACGGGCCGTCGAAGGAAGCCCACCGCTATTTTTGCTCACCATCTATGGAGGAAATCGTTGCCTACCGTTGTCGATCGTGGCCTCGAAGGCGTCGTCGTCGGGACCACCCAGCTCAGTAACGTCGAAGGGGCGATCGGGCGCCTCACCTATCGCGGGTACGACATCGACGATCTCGCGCCGAACGCGACGTTCGAGGAGATCGTCCATCTCTTGCTCTACGGCCATCTTCCGAATCGCCATCAGCTCGAAGTCTTAAAACGCGAACTCGGGGCTTGCCGCGCCCTGCCGGAACCGCTGCTCAATGCGATGCAGAACGTTCCCAAAACGGCGTGGCCGATGGACGTGCTGCGAACGATCGTCAGCGGGCTCGCGCTTTTCTCGCCGGTCAACGCGCAAGGCGAGCATCTCTCCGACGTGCACACGGCGATCGAGCTTATCGCCAAGATGCCGACGATCGTCGCCGCGTGGGACCGCATCCGTCGCGGGCTCGATCCAATCGGTCCGCGTTCGGATCTTTCGCAAGCCGGAAACTTTCTCTACATGCGCAGCGGCAAAGTGCCGCATGCAATTGAGGAGGACGCGCTCGACACGTATCTCGTGTTGCTGGCCGATCATTCGTTCAATGCGTCCACGTTTGCGGCGCGCGTAGCGGCCTCGACGCGCGCCGATATCTACGCTTCGGTGACGGCTGCGCTCGCGACGCTGCAAGGTGACCTTCACGGCGGCGCGGCTTCGGCGGCATATCTGACCCTCGAAGAGGTGAAAACCCCGGAGAATGCCGAGCCGTACGTTCGCGATATCCTCGATCGCGGCCAGCGGATCATGGGCATGGGTCACCGCGAGTATAAAGTCCGCGATCCGCGAGCCCGCCATCTCGAAGCAATGGCGCGCGAGCTCGCGGAGTACGTCGGCGACGATCGATGGTATGCCACCGCGCACGCGCTCGAAGAGGCGAGCCGAAAGGTGCTGCAAGAGCGCAAGCCCGGGAACACGATCTACGCCAACGTCGACTTCTACACCGCACCCGTCCTGGCCGATCTCGGCATTCCGGGCGACGAGTTCACATGTCTCTTTGCGTGCGGGCGAATCGCCGGTTGGAGCGGGCACGTTCTCGAGCAGCTCGCCGACAATCGCCTCATCCGGCCGCAGGCAAGCTATGAAGGCCCGGTCGCCGGACCGTACGTGTCGATCGAACAACGCGGGACAAACGGCGCTCGTGGCTGACGTATAGCATGTTGGTCGTTCCGGCGATCGACTTGCGCGGCGGAAAGTGCGTCCGCATGCGGCAAGGCGATCCGACGACCGAGGTAGAGTACGATGGCGACCCCGTGGAGCGCGCGAAAGCTTTTGTCGACGCGGGAGCGCAGCGTTTGCACGTCATCGATCTCGACGCTGCGTTCGGCTCGGGCGAGAATCTTATCGCGGTCGAGCGCATCTGCCGGTCGGTTACCGTTCCGGTGCAGATGGGCGGAGGCTTGCGCGCCGTCAAGCACGCCGAAGAGGCCTTTGCCGCCGGCGCTAGCGAGATTATTCTCGGCACGCTCCTGGTGGAGGACGAGCGCCTCGCGCGTCACATCGTGAGCCGCTTCCCCGGGAAGGTGATTGCCGGCATCGACGCGCGCGGCTCGCAAGTCGCGACCCATGGCTGGCAGGAACGCACTCCGGTCGATCGCGATGCGCTCGTTCGCCGCATAGCCCAATGGGGCGTTTCGCGCGTCATCTTTACGGAAATTCGCCGCGATGGGATGGGCGAAGGTTACGACATCGACGCGCTCAACGCGGTCGCCAACGCCGCCGAAGTTAAGGTGACTGCCAGCGGCGGCGCGCGGAATCTTGACGATTTGCGCGAGCTCAAACGCAGCGTTCCGGTGACGGTCGACTCCTGCATCGTGGGGAGCTCGCTCTACAATCAAACGCTCGATCTCGAAACCGCAATCGCCTCTTTGTCATCCTGAGCCCTTCGACTCGCTGCGCTCGCTCAGGGCAGGCTCCGTCGAAGGACAACTATAGCTTCGAACGTTCCGCGAGCTCATGAACGAGGAAGCATCTACTGAGCCGGAACCGAAAGTGATCTCGAATTCCGCCCTTCGACTACGGCGCTGCGCGCCGAAGTTTATCCTGAGCGAGCGGAGCGAGACGAAGGGCTCAGGATGACAAATCAGTATGCTGCGCTTCGCAGATTGCGGTAAAATCACGAGGCTATTCTACGTACGCGCGTGGTAGCTCGCTTGGAAGTCGCGTTACAATTTCGTAATTAATCGTATCGGCCCATATCGCCCAGTCGTCGGCCGTGATCGTAGCATCACCGTCGCGACCGATGAGCGTCACCGTAGAGCCGACGTGTGCTCGCGGCGCTAGCGTGAGATCGATCTCGGTCATGTTCATCGCTACGCGCCCGACGATCGGGCAGCGCGCGCCGTCGACGAGAAAAGCGCCGCGATTAGAGAGCGCGCGCGGCACGCCATCGGCATAACCGGCCGGAACCACGCCGATGCGCATCTCGCGCGGCGCGTGAAAACCGCCGCCGTAGCCAACCGACGCGCCTGCTGCAATTATGCGCTCCGCAACGACCTGCGAGTAGTACGAAAGCGCGGGGCGCAAGTCCAGCGGCGCCCCGGCCATCGCTTCGCGGGTTTGCGGCGACGGATTGAGGCCGTAGAGCGCGATGCCAAAACGCACCATGTCGAGCCGAGTCTGCGGCCAGAGCATTGCCGCGGCGGAGGCTGCGATGTGTCGAACCGGCGCCGGAACTTGCCCCGTGAGCCGCGGCGCAACGCGCGCGAGCGCCGTTTCGAACGCGGCTAACTGATGCATCGTGTACGGCGAGTCGAGTTCCTCGGCGGACGCCAAGTGCGAGAAGATCCCGGCAATCGCAATCTCGGGGAAGCCCAAGAGTTCGTCGACGGCGTGGTGCAAGTCGTGCGGCTCGAACCCGAGCCGGTTCAAATCGGTATTTACCTTGATGTGGACTGCCGCAGGACGATGCTGATTGGCCGCCGCGCTGCGAAGCCGTCGCGTAAACTCTGATCGGTTCCACAACGCAAGCTCGATATCAGCAGCCAGTGCCTCATCGAGCGCGGCCGGCGGCACCGGTCCAAGTACGAGTAGCGGCGCGCCAATGCCGGCGTCACGCAGTGCGAGCGCTTCTTCAACGGTATAAACGCAGAGTCGCGTGGCGAATGCTTCGACAGCCCGCGCAGCCGGCACGAGGCCGTGACCGTAAGCATTCCCTTTGAGCACGAACGCGGCGCGCCGGATGCCGACGAGATCGCGCAAGAGCGCGGCGTTGTGGCGCAACGCCCGCAGCGAAATCTGCAGACTCCGAGTCACGCTACGTACCGGTTTGCAGACGTTTAACGAGATATGCGATCGGCAGACCGAAGAAAACGGTGTGGGCGATGACCGCATTAAGGAAGGCGTTGGGAGTCGCCGGCGGCGTGAGAGCATTGCCGCCGAGTAAAATCAACTCCATCACCACGTAGACGACGATCCCGTAGACGAGGCCGCCGGCAATCCAGCGCGTGTTGAATACGGGCTGTCGCGCCGCCAGGTAGGCGTAACCGGCGGCCCACCCGATTCCGACCGCTGCCTGGATAACGACCCCGAGCCCGGCGTAGGCTGGGCTCGAGGAGGCGACCGCTTTTCCGACCGTCACCGCGGCGATCTGCTGCCAGAGGCTTGCTAGGCTCCCGCCGGCTGGTAAGACGGTCGTGAGCCAGACGTAAAGGTCGAAAATGGCGGCGGCGACGAGGCCGGCAATCAAGGCTGGCCGGAGCAGGCGCTCCCACGGGCGCGAGGCGGAAACCATGGGCCTTGCCATTCGCGCCGGGGTGCGGCCTTCCGGCTTGCACTCGGCGGTAGACTCTGCTAGTATGGCACGGCTAGCGCTCTCGCGCTGAGAGTGCTAAATTGTATCCCTCACCCAGAGAAGCAAACGAGTGGAGGTTTTTTTCGTGAATCTCAAGCCCTTGTTCGATAACGTGGTTATCGAGCACGTAGAGCAGGACGACAAGACGACCGGCGGCGTTTTTCTTCCCGACACCGCCAAGGAAAAGCCCCAGGAGGGCATCATCCGAGCCGTCGGCTCCGGCCGCGTGACCGATAAAGGCACGTTGGTCGAGATGCACGTCAAGGTCGGCGATCGCGTGCTTTACCGTAAGTACTCCGGTAGCGAAGTCAAGATTGACGGCACCGAGTACCTCATTATCCCTGAAAAAGACATTCTCGCCATCGTCGACAAAGTGCCGGCCGGCGTCTAAGGAGTTCAAGTTTAAACATGGCTGCAAAGCAACTCGTATTCGATGAAAGCGCGCGGCGCGCGCTCGAGCGCGGTGCGAACATCCTCGCCGATGCTGTAAAGGTGACGCTCGGCCCCAAGGGTCGCAACGTCGTGCTCGACAAGAAGTTTGGTTCGCCGACGATCACCAACGACGGCGTGACCATTGCCAAGGAAATCGAGCTCCCCGACGTGTTTGAGAACATGGGGGCGCAGCTCGTCAAGGAAGTCGCATCGAAGACCAACGACATCGCCGGCGACGGCACGACCACCGCGACGGTGCTCGCGCAGGCGATCATTCGCGAAGGTCTGCGCAACGTCACTGCCGGCAGCAATCCGCTGCTCATTAAGCACGGCATCGACAAAGCCGTCGAGATCACGGTCGGTGAACTGGAGAAATACGCCGAGAAGGTCGATACCAAGGAGAAGATCTCGCAGGTCGCCTCGATTTCGGCGAACGATCCCGAGATCGGCGACTTCATTGCCGAGGCGATGGAGAAGGTCGGCAAGGACGGCGTCATCACCGTCGAGGAGTCGCGGACCATCAAGACCGAGGTCGAGACCAAAGACGGCATGCAGTTCGATAAAGGTTACATCTCGCCGTACATGGTGACCGATTCGGAGCGCATGGAAGCGTCGCTCGACGATCCGTACATCCTCGTGACCGAGCGCAAGATCTCGGCGATCGCCGACATCCTTCCGCTGCTCGAAAAGGTTGTCCAAGTGCAGAAGCCGCTGCTCATCATCGCTGAAGACGTCGAGGGTGAAGCGCTCGCGACGCTCGTCGTTAATAAGCTGCGCGGCACGTTCACGTCGGTCGCGGTTAAGGCGCCGGGCTTCGGCGACCGCCGCAAGGAGATGCTCAAGGACATAGCCACGCTCACCGGCGCGACCGTCATTTCCGAAGAGTTGGGACTCAAGCTCGACAAGGTGACGCCCGATCAACTCGGCCGCGCCAAGCGCGTTCGGGTTACGAAGGAGGAAACGACGATCGTCGACGGCGCGGGCAAGCAGGATGCCATCAAAGGCCGCATCGAGATGATCAAAAAGCAGATCGAAGAGACCGATTCCGACTTCGATCGTGAGAAGCTGCAGGAGCGGCTGGCGAAGCTCTCCGGCGGCGTCGCGGTCATTCAAGTCGGCGCGGCCACCGAGACGGAGCTCAAAGAGAAGAAGCACCGGATCGAGGACGCGCTCTCGGCAACCCGCGCGGCCGTCCAAGAAGGCATGATCCCCGGCGGCGGCGCTTCGCTGCTGCACGCAATCAAGGCGATCGACAAGTACGAGCCGCCGAAGAGCAACGGTCACAGCGCGACCTGGGCCGACGAGAAGATCGGCATCAACATCGTGCGCAAGGCGCTCGAAGAGCCGGCCCGGCAGATCGCCGATAACGCCGGTTTCGAAGGCTCCGTTCAAGTGAACGCCGTTCGCATAAAGAACGCGCCCTTCGGCTTCGACGCGATGAGCGGCGAGGTCGTCGACATGTTCAAGGCCGGTATCGTCGAGCCGCTCAAGGTCACGCGCGCAGCGCTGCAAAACGCCGCCTCGATCGGTTCGCTGATCCTCACCACGGAGACGCTCGTTGCCGACAAGCCCGAGTCGAAGAAAGAGCCGGCGATGCCCGGCGGCGGAGGCATGGGCGGCTACGACATGATGTAGCTCTCTCTCACGAGAGAACACTCGTCAAACGAAAAAGGGGCGTGTTGCAGAACACGCCCCTTCATTTTCGTGGGCGCGGCGCAATGCTTGACCAAAAATGTTAGACTAGTCTTATGAGCATGACTATCGGTCTGGCCGAAGCGAAAGCCCGGCTCTCGGAAATCATCGATCGCGTCGAAGCGGGTGAGACGATCGTCATCGCTCGCAACGCCGAGCCGGTTGCGGAGCTCCGCCCCTTGCGACGGCCGACGACGGAGGAAGCGATCTCGCGGATCCAGGCGATCGGCCGGCGGATTGCCAAACGCAACGCCCGAAAGCGCGCTTGGCCGGGCGGCGGAAAGTCACTGCGCGACATCGCGCATGAGCGCCATGGACGCTGATCGCAAGTGCCCGTCGTGGTGGACGTCTCGGTCGCGGCCAAGTGGTTTCTATCCGACGAACGCAGCGGCTTTGCGAACTCGATCCTAGAGCAAATCGCGCGGGAAGGGGCCTACGTACCGGCACTCTTTATCTGGGAAATTCAGAACGTGCTCCTGAGCGCCGAGCGAGCAGTTCGGGTGACGTCGAATGAAGTCGACGAGGCTCTCGAGGCGCTCGAGAGTCTTCCGATTTTCGTCGAGGCCGTGCCACAGCGGCCGCGCTCCGGGATCGAGCTTCAGCTGGCGCGCCACTATCGTTTGACGTCGTACGACGCAGCGTATCTTGCTCTGGCGGCGCAACGTCGCATCGCACTTGCCACTTGCGACGCCAAGCTATCTCGCGCAGGCCGTGACCTCGGCGTCACGCTGCTCGCGCCTTAGTCTGATGGATGCAAGCTGGGTCGCTGCCATCGCCGCGGTCGCCTCGGTGGCGATCGTGGGCGTCGCCGCGATCGCCGCGCTTCTTCAGATACGCCATATTCGTAACGCCAACGAGATCACGGTTTACCTCCGTCTCGTCGAACGCCTCGACTCGCCGCAGAGCCGGGCCGCCTTCGAGGCTTTGGGCCAGTTGATCGCAGGTCTCGAGAGCGATCCGGCACTGCGCGCACGCCTGGCCTCAGCCGAACCGGTCACGGAGTTCGGCGACATCGTTGCGCTGGTGCGCTTCCTCGACAACCTGACGATGCTCACACTCACGGGTGGCGTCGCCGAGCGCCTGATCCTCGCCGAGTACGCCGACGACATCGTACGGTTTTGGGATAATGTCGGCGAGCTGATCTACCTTCGCCGCGGCGCACTCGGCGTCCATTTTGGAGCGGCCTACGAGCATCTTGCGATGCGCGCGAAAGTTTACCTCGCTTCCGGGAAGATGGACCGCTTCTACCGTCGTCTTCACCGCGACCCGCGGTTGAAAAACTAATCTCGGGGTTCTATCAGCGCAGAGTCGTCTTTCTCCGGCTCGACGAGCGGTTCGTCGTAGAGCGAAGCGCCGGGCTCGCGGATATTCTCGAAAGCTATGACGGCGTTTGCAACGATGCGGCGGTGCGCCAGGTAAAGGCTACGCTCCGCGCTCTCGCGCGCGATGTATGGTGCATCGTCGACGATCGAAAAATCAACGACCCAGGGCACGTCGACGAGCGGCGCGATCGTGAAGTTTCCGGAGATTACGGCCTTTCTCGGCAGATAGTCGCGCGTGCCGACCCATAGCTCGCGCAGGCGGTTCTCTTTTGGCCGGCGCAGCGGCGCGAGCTTGAGATGATAGGTCACAACGCCATCAATGGTCGGCATGTCGATCAATGTGACTTGGTAGTTGGGAGATTGCGCCGATACGGTCGCGATTACTCGCAACGGGCTGGATGCCTCCGCTTGGGCATGCGTCGCGGCTGGATTGTAGCCGAGACCGAACATGTACGTCGGCGAGAGCAGCGGCTCGCCCAAGAGATCGCTAGCCGGCGCCGGGTGCCCCATCGGAATCGCGTAGGTGGCGGTGCCGCTGCCGCGACCGCCCGAGAGCTGGATGACGAAGAACGTGTTAACGCCGTGCGGCACCGGCGCTGGTGCGGCGAGCTGTTCGTCACTGATCGGAAATACTCGAATCGCTTCATCGTTGGAATCGCAGCTTGCGCGGTAGTGATCGGCGGCCGGCCGCGATCCATCGAGTCCGGTGACGGCAATG
>JBARKF010000238.1:0-2884 GCA_049800655.1 Candidatus Cybelea sp. | reverse complement strand
GCATGGCCATTCGTTTTGGGGCCCCGGTGGCTTCATCGGCGGCGGCTTCGGTGGCGGCGGCTTTGGCGGCGGTGGCTTCGGCGGCGGAGGATTCTCGGGGGGAGGCGGCAGCTTCGGGGGTGGCGGCGCGTCAGGCGGCTGGTAACCGATGCATGCATTGCTGCTTATCGCCGCGCTGACGGCCGACGTGTTGATCTCGGCCGGGCACGAAGGCCGGCCCGCGAGTTGCGCGCACTTTCCGCAGCATCACTGCAACCTTGGGGCCAGCGGTGAGCGAACGTGGACGCCGATCGTCGCAGATGCGGCGACGCAGATTCTGCGCGCGCACGGCGTCAGCGTCGCGCGTCTTCCCGCCGACTTCGCGGGCGAATATCGCGTCGCCGCAGCCGTCTTCATCCATTTCGACGGTTCGAATCCTCCGTGCGGAAGTCGCGCATCCATCGGCTATAGCCATAAGAGCGACTCGGCCGCCGCCGCAGCATGGCGCGAGCTCTATGATGGGTATTGGCCCTACGGATTTCAGCCGGATAATTTTACCGATGGTTTGCGCAATTATTATGCGTTTCGGCAAGTGAATGCGCGCGACGGTAGCCTCGTGCTCGAACTTGGCGAAATTACTTGCCCCGCGCAACACGTTTGGCTTGCACCACGCTTGCATTGGGCGGGCGCGCTGCTGGCGCACTTTTTGAGCACGCTCATCGGGAGGGGGAACGTTCCCGATCCCGGGCGATATCCGGTACAGGCGACGCCGACGCTACCTTAGAACCCTCAGCGATGTTCCGCACGGCGGGTACTGCATAAGGGCTTCGGAGCTTCCGGTTACGCCTGCGCGGTCGAGGTGATGTGTCATCCGCCCGAAATGGTAGCCGCTACGCATCGTCGCTCGCACAAGAACTCGCGCCGACCATGGCCACCTGGTCGAAGCTCGTCCGCCCGTACGCGGAGGCTGTCGCTCGGCACGTAGCGCGCCTCGAAAAAAGTGGTATGGGCGTCGCGGCGCCGATCGGGCCGAAGCCGCGGCTTGATCGAGCTTGCGTTTCAGTGAGGTCGCGACATTCTGCCGAAGCTTCAGCGGCTGCCAGTGCGTGCGATCGCCGAGGCAACGGCGGCAAGCATCTCGCACGGCATTGGAAGACTTTACTGGGGTTAGCTTAAGAGTGGGGACACTTCTCTATTTCGGCGCCCTCTATTCATTTTGTAGCCGCGCGAACGGTTCCGGAAGCGAGTCGAGCACATCGGCGACGCGCTCGAACTCAGACCGCGTCAACGTGAAAGAATACTTCGGTGAAGTGCGGGAAACGCCGCCCGTGAGGATGAAGCCGCGTGGATGAAGGCCGCTGCGTGGCGCGTCGTCGCGTTGCTTGCCATCGCAGCCGCTGCCGTCTTCGTTTGTTACGACACGTTGCTGCCGGTGCCGCCCGAATACGGCCTGCGGACGGCAAACCAGACGATTCGTGCCGCGCAGAGCCAACGCGTGACTTCGGTCGCGCCGAACTCGCCCGGCGCGCTGGCCGGCATTCGAGTCGGCGACACGATCTCGTTTGGCAAGACTCCGCTCGAGCGGGCCGAGGCCTCCTATTCAGCGCCGGGTTCGCGCATCTCGGTCGTGGTCAACGGTTCGCGCACGGTCTCGCTGCTTACGCCGCGGCCGGCATACGCTACGATCTTGCTGCTCCCGCTCGTCATTCGCCTCGCTTTCCTTGCGGTAGCCGCGCTCTTAGCATGGCGCCGTTGGGAGGATTCCGCCGCACGCGCCCTCGTGCTCTTCTTGCTCTGCTACGGTCTGCTCATTGGGCTGCCGAACACCGTGATGCCGACGCCGCTCCTTTCCGTTCTCGTGCTGCAAACCGCGAGCACTCTGTTATTGCTCGTCGGGACTGCGGCCGCCGCAACCTTCGCTGCGGAGTTTCCCGACGGCGCCACCCAACCGCTCCCGCGCGCGCTCGCGCGCGGCACGCAGATCTTGACCCTCATCGCTGCCGGCGTCACGATCGCGGGTACTTCGTTCGCCGCGACGGAGCACACCGTCGCGCTAGCACGCACCGCGGTAATTTGGTTCTTTGTCGCGAGCGCTTTGCTCGTGATCGCGATTCTGATCGTCGCCTACGTGCAGGGCGCGCCGTGGGAACGGCAGCGACGGCGGTGGGTCTTTCTAATGCTCGGCACCGGCCTAGTCGCCGTCGCGATCGATATCACCGTGCAGAATACCATTGGGGCTTCGGAGATCGTCGACGATGCGACGCTACTCCTTATCGGAGCGATTCCGTTCGGTTTGGCCTACGTCATCCTGCGCCACCGAGTCATCGACGTCGGCTTCGTAATCAATCGGGCCGTCGTCTACAGCGCGGTTTCTATCATCATCGTCGGGATCATCGTCATTGTTGACACGCTGACGTCAAGATTTGTGGAGCAGCACAGCCGCGCCGGCAGCATGGCGGTGCAGCTCGCCATCGCGCTCGCCTTGGGGTTTTCGATTCGCTTCATCAACGCGCGTGTTGAGCAAGCCGTCGATAGGGTGCTCTTCCGGCAGCGCCACCTCGACGAAGCCGCGATCACGGATTTTACGCACGACGCACAGTATGTGACCGACGCCGGCGTGTTGCTGGAGCGCTGCGTGGCGACGGCGATGCGCCACGGGCATGCAACCGAGGCGGGGGTCTGGCTGCGGGGTCCATCGGGACTCTACGAGCCGCACAATTCCTCGTTTACGCAGAGCCATTCGGTCGACGAGAATGACCCCGCACTCGTCGCGATGCGGGCTCGTCGCGTCGTTGCCGACCTGCACGCGTT
This sequence comes from Candidatus Cybelea sp., assembly GCA_049800655.1. Lineage (GTDB taxonomy): Bacteria > Vulcanimicrobiota > Vulcanimicrobiia > Vulcanimicrobiales > Vulcanimicrobiaceae > Cybelea. Next base: position 94 of record JBARKF010000238.1, on the reverse strand, counting down.
AGGCTCTGCGTTGCCGGGTGTGCTCGCGTTTCCGATGATTGTGCGCGGCGAGCTGATCGGTGCGCTCGTCTGCGGCAATAAGGAGCATGCCGAG
>JBARKF010000237.1:0-2843 GCA_049800655.1 Candidatus Cybelea sp. | reverse complement strand
TCTCTACACAATCGCGTCAAAACGTCTCGCCGCGCGACGCCTCACCGTAATCGAAGCGACGAACCTTCGGCCGGAAGACAGAGCTCGCGGAATCGAGCTTGCCCGTAAGTATCACGCTCTGCCGGTCGCAATAGCTTTTGACCTGCCGCCAGAAATTGGCATCGAACGAAATCGCGCAAGGCCAAACCGTAACTTTGGCGCGCGCGTGGTACACGAGCACACTCGGCTCCTGAGGAAATCCCTTCGAAACCTGCGACGCGAGGGATTCAGAGTCGTGCACACTTTCGAGAGTGCTGAAGCAGTTGATGATGTAACGATCGCGCGGGAGCCGTTGTATAACGATCGCCGTGAAGATCGCGGGCCGTTCGATATCATCGGCGACGTGCATGGTTGCTACGATGAGCTCGTTGCTCTTCTTGCCAAGATCGGTTACGTTGAATCAAAAGCCGAGGACCGCGTGGCATGGCGCCATCCTGAAGGTCGGCGCGCAATCTTTCTTGGCGACCTCGTCGATCGTGGCCCGGGCATTGTCCCGGTTCTTCAGCTCGTGATGGATATGGTTACCGCTGGCAGCGCCCTATGCGTTCCAGGCAATCACGAGAACAAGCTTGGCCGGAAGATTGACGGCAGAAACGTCACCGTGTCGCACGGGCTGGCCGAAACGCTGGAGCAGATCGAGGCCCTACCCGAGGCTGAGCGAAGAAAATTCGTGCCGGCCGTGCGTGCCTTCATTGATGGCTTGATTAGTCACTATTGGCTCGACGGTGGAAAACTGGTCGTTGCGCATGCGGGCCTGCGTGCCGAAATGCAGGGTCGTGGCTCACGGGAGGTTCGCGAGTTCGCTCTTTACGGCGAAACGACAGGCGAAACTGACGAGTTTGGCTTGCCAGTTCGCTACAACTGGGCTTCGGAGTATCGAGGCGATGCTATCGTTGCGTATGGGCACACTCCAGTGCCAAAGGCGGAATGGCTCAACAAAACGATTTGTCTCGACACGGGGTGCGTGTATGGCGGATCGCTGACGGCGATGCGCTACCCTGAGTGCGAGCTCGTTAGTGTCCAAGCTCTTCGTACCTACGTGGAACCGGCGCGCCCGTTAATGGTTAAAGATCAAGTGACGCCCACTGCTCAACAAGTTGCCGATGACGTTCTGAATTTCGCGGACGTGTCTGGTAAGCGAAGGATCGAGACGCGGTATAGCTCAAGGGTCCTGATTCCCGCGGAGAATGCGGCTGCCGCGGTGGAAATCATGAGCCGCTTCTGTGTCGATCCGCGCTGGCTCATCTACCTGCCGCCCACTATGTCGCCGTCGGAAACAAGCAAGCGCGAGATGCTGCTGGAACATCCCGACGAGGCATTTGGCTACTTCCGTCGCGTGGGCGTCGATCGCGTCGTCGCCCAGGAAAAGCACATGGGCAGCCGCGCTGTAATTGTGCTCGCACGCGACGAGGAAGCGGCGCACCGACGCTTCGGGATCGCGCACCAGAGTGGCGTCGTCCTTACTCGCACCGGGCGCTCGTTTTTTGTAGGAGCCGAAGCGCACCTGGGCGCCGCGTTACTCGTCCGCCTTGGCATCGCTCTTGAAACGACGGACTTTTGGAAGCGCTTTGAGACGGATTGGCTTTGTCTCGATGCAGAGCTAATGCCGTGGTCGGCAAAAGCGCAAGAGCTAGTCGATCGCCAGTACGCTCCCGTCGGAGAAGCCGCGATGACCGATCTCGAGGCAAATCAGGTGACTTTGCAGGAAGCCCTTCAGCGAGGCGTTGACACGTCCGCTCTACTCGCTCGCGTGGAAGCGCGTCATCTTGCGGCCGCCGGATACGTCTCGGCGTTTCGCCGATACGTTCGGCCGGTCAAAACGATCGATGACCTGAAGCTTGCGCCCTTTCATTTACTCGCGACTGAAGGTGCGGTTCACAGCGACCGCGACCACCGTTGGCACATGGAGCAGCTGGCTGAAGTGTGCGCGGCTGATCCGATTCTTCTTACAGCCACGTCGTTCCGCGAAATCGATTTGAGTAGCGATGAGCAGGTTGCCGAGGCGGTTCGTTGGTGGGAGGATCTCACGGCGAACGGCGGTGAGGGTATGGTGGTAAAACCGTTCGAGTTTGTTGCCCGCGACAAACGCGGCATTGTACAGCCCGCGCTTAAGGTGCGGGGACGCGAGTACCTGCGCATCGTGTACGGCCCGGAATACACACTTCCTGAGAACCTGGAGCGCCTCCGCGATCGCGCCGTCGCCAGCAAGCGCCGGTTGGCCGTCTCTGAGTTCGTGTTGGGTCTCGAGGCTTTGCATCGATTCGTGGAGCGCGCCCCTTTGCGTTCGATTCATGAATGCGTGTTTGGTGTCCTCGCCCTTGAAAGCGAACCGATAGATCCGCGACTCTAGATCTCTCCTCCACTCGGATCGTTGAATCGTACCAGAACTTTCTGCACCATCACTTGAGGGACTTTGGCAACCGCTTGTCGCCCGCCCGGTCGCCGCACGCGCCGAGCTGAGGCTTAGGAAGCGCCTAGTCCGACGGAAGCTCGTGGCACCGTTGTGGCACGGACTCGGTGCCACGGGTTGGTTTTACGCGGTAACCGTCGGAACGGCGAAGGGTGAAAATCCTTACAGAACGGGATTTTTCGCCACTGCGAGTTACTCGTCGGGATCGTCGGATTCAGATTCGATTCCCGTTGGCACAAGCGACTGCCGGACCTCGTGTCACATTTTGTCACGGACGGGTCGGAAAGGGTCGGGATCGGGAGGGATGGTCCGGGACCAGTGCGGCGGAAAAACCTGACGGGATAACACTTTTCGGTAATGGACGGGACCGGCTGGAATCCCCGAGCGTGGGTTC
>JBARKF010000236.1:0-3276 GCA_049800655.1 Candidatus Cybelea sp. | reverse complement strand
GCCCCGGTATATCCCCGCCAGTCGCAGGATAGCCATCGAGGCGCGATTGTTGGGAGCTGTCCTCAAGGGCAAAGCCGGCGTAAGCGCCGTCCCCTTTCGAGCCGCCAGAGAGCGTGATCTCGAGCGTTCCCTCGCCGGCACGCCCTTCGGGAAGTTGTCCTTTTGCTGCTTTAACGAGCATCTTCGTTGGGGGGGTATTCCACGTCATCGCGCATGGTATCGTCGCGGCGGTGCCGCTGAGATCGGTCAGCACCACGGTTACGCTCCCCTTGGTCGTGCTAGTCGCGGAAATCGCGCTCGCCGTATCCATTGCCTCGGTAAACTCGAACGTCATGCCTTCGCGCAGCAGCTGAGCCGGCGCACCCGCGCTTTCAATAACGACGATATCGCCTGCGCTTCCCGGCGTACCTTTCGCCAACCAGCCGGTCAGGAGGACGCGCGGCCCATCGGTCACGATGTCAACGAACGGTGTCGTCACCGTGACGTCTGGATCGTGAGCCCCGTCATAGTTGCTGATGGTCGCGACGCTAACGAGCGTATCGCCGGCCTCGTGCTTCCCGGGTTCGAACATTGCTGTGACGTCGAGTTGAGCGAACGCCTTCGCAGTGAGTTTCGGAACGACGACGGTCACACCCGACGAGTCGCCCGTCGGAGCGGGCTGCGCCACGCCTGCAATCGTAAACGAGGCAGCGGAAAACGCTAAACCTTTGCTCTGAAAGGCCAACGTCAGATTGAAGCTGTTGGCTTCCTTGCTCGCATCAGTATTGGTCACCGTTACGGTGTATGTAATGGTGTCGTCCGGCGGCTTCGCGCCAAGGTTGATCGGGGACGGGGCCGCGGTCGCCCCTAACGTCAGATACGCATCCGTGGCCGCACAACAGGCGATCTCGGCCTTGGCCAGGCACTCGAGCGCTTCGACGATGGCACCTGTAGACAGCACGAGCCTCCGACCGGTCACGTTGTCAATGTTCGTCAAGGTACCGTCGGAGTTAAAAATAACGGTAGCAAGCAACAGCCGATCGTTGCCGCCGGAACAGAAATCCGCACACGGTTCGGTAATAATGGTGCACAATGCTTCCTCGAGCGTTTCATTGTAAAGCTGTTGTCCCAAGGGGCTTGACCCCGGACCTTTCAGCTTGACTTCCAGCCACTCGCAAAACGCCTTGCCTAAGGGATTGATCCAGTCGACAGGGGCCGTCGAGCTAACCAGAACTTCGTAGCCTTCGCGCGTCACGCTCGGCGTGCACCCGTTATGCTCGCAAGGTGTGCAGCACCCGCAAGCCCGCACGTACGTAGGAATCGGGTCTGTGTCGCACTGCGCGTACTGAAGATAGATGTAGAGCTTCGCGGGCGTCGTCGACGGTGTCCCGGCGGGCAATGCCGGTGGGGGGTTCGGGTTCGAGAAGGCGGAGCTTCCCCAGCCGCTCGTTGCACCGTCCACTAGCGGCACAAAGAGATCTTCCGGCACGACGATTTCTCTGCCGCAGCAGTCGAGCGCGAGGCCCGGGCGCAGAATCGCACACGTGTTCACGCACTGTGGCGAAGGATGTTTGTCGACGCGTAAGCCGCAGACCGTACCGAAGTCGTGCAGACGAATATTATGCGTATTCATCCGCATTGCGTGATACCGATGCTCGAGCACGAGCGAACGGGCCTCAAGCAACATCCCGAAGCTATACTTAGGATGAGCGAGCGGTTCTATAGTGCAAGCGCATAGGTCGCAGCACTCGCCAGTGGCCGCTGGTTTCGCCGATGGGCGCTTTACGTCGATCACGATCGACCTCCTAGAGTCATGTTGACGCCAAGACGCGGCTCCGACGCCCCGGCTAGTACTGCGGGTGGTTTGAGCTCGCCCAATACGGCATCGAGTCCCAACCTCGCCATCACCCCAAGCCGCAGATTCGGCAACGCGAGCACGATGCACGCCGCGACGTGCGCGGGTTTCTGGACGTCGATCACTTCTTGCAGCATCGCGAGATCGTCGTCGCTAGGCTCGCGATCACATGGCACGTAAACGGTCATGCGATTCGCGCGGATCGCAAACGGATCGAGCATAGGTGCCGGAACCGAGTTAATCGTCTTGGTACCGAGGACGTCGCTGCTATCCAGAGCGGCGCGCCCAACGATCGCCGTATCGAAGAGTACTCCACAGCCGAGTGGACCCTCGCCGGCAAACCACCAGTGCCGATCGGCGAAGCCCTCGACGATAAAGATCTTGCGCCCCAGCGCCAACTCGACGAACAACTCGATGCCCCGCGCCGTGCCGCGCAACCGGAAGAGCTCGCCGGCATGATGGATGATCGCACGACGGCGCGCGATAGGCCACGAGCGGTAGATCTCCATGTCGAACCAAGTGCCAAGCCAGTCGAGAAAATCGTGCTTGGTCGCGGCGTCGGCCCGCCGCGGATCGATGATTGCAGCGAGTGTCCGAATCTCATCTTTGATTTCATCCCGCATCGCATCGAAGAGCGAGAGAACTCGTTCGTTGAAGTCGCGGCCGCCCGCGCGAGTTGAATAGACGGCGGGTAGCATACGCAGACTGGTGTTGCGCGGAAACGTAACGTCGAGCCACCGCAGCTCGGCATTGGCAGCCTCGGTCCCCTCGAGATCGACCTGCAGCCACAGATAACGACCCGCGGTGGACCACACGAGCGAGTCGGTCACACCGTCGAATGGGCCGTCGATCGTGACGGGCATCGACCATTCGCCCGCGGTGAGCGATTCAATCGCCACCGTCCCGCGATTGGTGTCGGAAGTATACGTAGCAAACGTCGCGCTCGATGTCGCCGGCAGACGAAGCGCTACGCGCAAGCGATCCCAGCGGCAGCCGTTCGTGCCTCCATCGAGCGCACCCGAAATGAACGTCCCGCTTTCCGCGGAGATTAGCGAGTCGTTTACGGAGATGCCGCTCGACGAGGTCTGCGGCCAGCCTGCGCGACGTCCCATTGAGTACGCGCTCATGTCGACCCCTCGTATCGGGGCGTAACGCCAACACCGTCGACCGGTACCCAGAAGAGATCGTTCGGACCGATCGTTGCGTCACCGAGCGGCGCTATCGCGGTGCCGTCGAGATACATTGTAAATGAGGCGATGCGAGTCACTCCAGAGACGTTCATCGCGGTCGCGAATGCGACCGCTGCGTAAGCAGTCGCACCCCATGGCCAGCCGCCGCCGCTTCCGGCCGGTGCGTAGAGCGCGCGCAACGCCGTTTCCACGTCTTGCGATACTGATGCCAAATCGTAATTCGCCGAGCAGTAGAGCGTTATCGCGAAGGTC
>JBARKF010000235.1:0-5253 GCA_049800655.1 Candidatus Cybelea sp. | reverse complement strand
ATATCAGCGTTACGAGATATGACCGTGCAATGCCGGCGAAGTGTTTCCCCGAGAACGTCACGCCGTCGGTCGAACGGAAGAACTGGAGCTGACCCGGTTTTGCGGACGAGTAGTTAAGCAACTCTGTTCGCCTCAAACTGCTCCGGCGTGACGTAGCCGAGCGTCGAGTGAAGACGTTGACGATTGTACCAGATCTCAATCCATTCGAATACCATGGCGCGCGCCTCCTCGCGCGTGGCAGGAACATAGTCGTCGAACAGCTCAGCCTTTAGCGAAGCCCAGAAGCTCTCCACAACAGCGTTGTCCCAGCAGTTGCCTTTGCGGCTCATGCTGCATTCAATGCCGTATTTGTCGGCAAGCGCGCGAGTGAGAGCGTCGGCATATTGAACGCCGCGATCGGAATGCCACAGCAGTCCGGCCGGAGTTCCCCGGCGATTGATCGCCATTTGCAAGGCGTCCAGCACGAAGCGCGTCTTCATGCTGTGGCTCATCGCCCAGCCAATCGCCATTCGGGAGAACAGGTCCAACACGACGGCCAGGTAGAGCCATCCTTCGCCGGTCCAGATATACGTGATATCGCCGGCCCAGCAGCGATTCGGAGCGGCGATAACTGCTGGAGAGAAGCGCCGGTTAAGTACGTTCTGCGCGATCGGTTCTTTGTGGTTGGAGTCAGTCGTCTTGGGGACGAACCGCCTGCGGCGTTTGCCCACAATATTTGCGTGGCGCATCAGACGGGCAACCCGCTTGCGGCCGCAGCGCTCATTTTCCTCACGCAGCTTCGCATGGATGGAAGGCGATCCGTAACGCTTGCGGCTGTCCTTGTGAATGGCAACGATCTTCAGCAAAAGCTTCTGATCGCGCTGCGCCCTTACGCTCGGCCGACAATTGAGCCACGCATAGAATCCGCCCTTCGATGCCGTGAGAACGCGGCACATCGAGGAGACTCGGAACTCATGGCGATGCTCCTTGATGAACTGGTATCTCAACGTGACTCTCGCGCAAAGAAGGTGGTAGCTTTTTTTAAGATGTCGCGCTCTTCGCGAAGTCGGGCGTTCTCTTTGCGTAACTGATGGATCTGCTCGTCCTGCGACGTCAGCTTACCGCTTCCGCGAAACGCCTCGTTGGGGTTCGCTCGATACTCACGCATCCAGCGGTATAAGGTCTCTCTCGTTAGGCCGAGCGAATTGGCAACTGCTGCGATCGGCTCCTCACCGTCGATGACGCGGCGCAGAGCCTCATGCTTGTACTCAGGGGAATGTTTGGCCCGTTTCCTTGGCATGGGACACCTTTCTGGTCAGCCCTCACGGGTGACCTATCAGAGTGTCCGCGAAACCGGGTCAAGACCAGCCCTCGTGCCGAACGCCAACGCACCTTCGTCGAACGCTTCCCCACCGTAGACATCGTCGAATACTCCGGCACCGACGTTGCCAGTCTAAGCGGGCAAAGGTCCTTGCGTAGTAGTCACGACGTGTTGACGCCGGCCTTCGCGAGCACGATCGTCGCAACGAAACGATCGAGCGGAGCGCGCGGCTTGTGACGATTGGCGCAGCGCTTATTGGGCCGCCGCGAGCGCCTTGACAAGTTTGCCAGCTCGTACGACGGACGGGGCGCGCTTGCCGAGCGTTGACTGTAATATGTCGAACCCGACGCGTGCGGTGCGGTATGCCGCATCCGTGCGCCCAAGGCGTTGTAACGCTTCGGCTTGCACGATGAGCGCTGTGCCGGCGAGGCGAGCTCGGCCCATCAGCGTAAATTTCGTTTCCACGGCCTCTGCCGTTGTCAATGCTAAGTCGGGGCGACCCGATCCCACCAACGCACGTGCAGACAAGAGGTCGGTGGCGGCCTCGAGTTCTCGGTTCAAGCAGGAGTGCGTTCGCGCTTCCTTGAGCGCACGTAGTGCGTCGTCATAGCAGCCCATGAGGAGTAGCGTCCAGCCCTTCTCCGTCAAGAGACCTCCTAGCGCTTCGCTCGTTCCGAGAGCCCTCGCGGTCGGCATGGCCCGGCTAACGATCTGAAGCGCGTGACCGAGCCGGTTGGAAAGCCGGTAGTATCCCGACAAATGCGTGGAAATCATAACCGACTCCCGAAGGTATCCCCGTTCGATTGCTTCTTCATAACAACGCATGAGTTCGACTTGACCCACTTCAGCGTCGGTCCACGAGAAGAGGCGACAGACGGCGTCCGCCGTTCGCGTAGCGATGCTCAACAGTGCGTCCGGCGCTTCAACCGCTGAAAGAACGTTGAGCCCTTCAGCACTCACCGCGGCTGCGTCTGTTACTCTTCCGAGCTTCAAGTTTAAGTCGCACTGGATCAGTAGCGACCGCGCAAAACCTTCGATCGCACCCTTGCTGGGCGTTTCGCACGCCAACTGGCGGAAGGAGCGTATGTTCTTGCGCAACGGAGCTTCTGCGGCACGCGCGTCTCCCGAAGAATAGGTTAAACGAGCTTGCAGAATGTGCGCGTAAAGGCGTTGCCACTCGCTCACCCCCGGCGTCGCGATCTGGGCCTCAATGTGCTGCTTTGCGAGGTTTATGCGCCCCGCATCAACGTAGAGATCGCCCAGGGCAAGCCGAACGCGCGCTTGTTCATCGGGCTCCGACACTGAGCTGATGGCCTGCTCCAGCATATCGGCGGCTGCTCGCCAGTTTCCGCACTGCACGAGCGCCTCAGCCGAACGCATCAAGGCATCAATCGTGGATGCCGAAACATCCGGTGTTACCTTATTTCGCACCTCTGCACGGAGTATGTCCAGCGTGATCCCCGTAAGGGCATCCGACCGATCGCGAAAGAGCTGCCGCGTTGATATGCCGAGGTCCGACGCGACCAGCGCGAACGCTTCGCAGTGCATGTCGCAGCGCCGGACGATCGTTGCTTGACGTTCGGTGAGATCTTCCATAGCGCGGTTGACGATCGAGCGGAGGTCGTCGCGCACCGCGCCTGGCGATGCTGAAGCGAGCGGACTTGCACCCAGAAGGATGTTGCCGCGAAGGCTGGCAGACCGGTCCAAACGACGCAGCAGATCGCGGCAAGCGTGCAGTACCTGAGTGTTTCTGAAGCCCTCGACAAGTTCGTCGTGGCGCCCGGCCTCGGGCGTCGATACAGGCGAGTTTCGAGGCACTACCCGACGCATTCCACCGTGATGTTCGAGTGTCCCTGCGATTTTCCGTTTGGCGTAGCTGAAAGCCGTCACAAAAATTGACGTGACTGGGCCACGACTCGACCTTATAATATCGATTATGCGACGCTGTCCGGCGCCTTTCGCCTTAGGCGGCTCTTGTTTTGTGCCTTCACGCCGCGCGTGCGACCTGTTGCAATGCTTTACTTATTTCGTCGCGGGAGCGAACGTAGTGTGACAGCGCTATGCACGCATTTTTGCTAAACAGTTTAATAATGGAGCGACATTTAGATGAATGTAATCCGAAAAGCGAGGTTATGGCTGCTAGTGTTACCGCTTTCGGCAATGGCCGCCGGCTGCTCCGGTGGGGCGCTTTCGAGCCTCGCGGCGCCCGATAACGGTATGTCAAAGGTTGGCGCGTCAACAAGTCAGGTAGTGCGAGCCCTGCCGGAATGGTTGGGTGGACGCGGGGAGCGATCGTTCCGGCGAGTGCTCGCGCCTCGAGCGACCGCAAAGGGGATTTACGTTAGCTCGATCGGCTGGACCGTGATTTTAGGCTTCAGCATGACCGGCAAGGGGCCGCGCTGTGATGTGTTTACCGGCGGCAGCGAAGGCGTGAACGATATATTCGCCGATCCCAAGGGTAATCTGATCGTTCCGCTTGGCAGTCCCAGAACGGTTAACGTTTATCAAGGGCCGAACATGTGCGGGCCGAAAGCCGGTTCCTTTAGCGACCCGTACGGACAGCCCAGCGATGCTGCGAGTTTGAACGCCCTCAAGGGCACGATCGCGGTAGCGAACATTGTTGGAACAGGCAGCAGCGTCGGAAACATCGCGATCTGCACGTTAAAGGGCGGCTGCACGAAAGAACTGACGAATCCCAACATCATTGGATATGTCGGCGCGGTTGCGATGGCCAAGAACGGCGATTGCTGGGCCACGTCAGATAGCATTTATAGCTACTACATCTCTCCACCGACTATGACGTACTGGAAGGGCTGCAGCGGATCGGGTGAAGCGGTCACCGGCTATAAAAACACGGCCTACGGCAGCATCAGCATCGACTCGCACGGCTATCTGGTCGCACTCGACTTAGGAAGCGCCTACGGAACCTCGCAGCTTTGGGTCTACAAAGGATGCAACCCCAACTGCACGCTCGTCGGCGGCCCCTTTGCCCTTCATGGAAGGGGCGTCTTTGGTGGGCTGAACGCGAACTCCGACGAGTATGGCATGACGAACTATCTGGAAGGCTCCTATCCATATACGCTGACCGACATTTACCAGTACAGTCCAACTGGCGTCAGCTACAAGTTTAGTTTTCAAAACCAGGAAGGGGGCGCCGATCCGGAAGGCTTTGCTTTCAGCCCCTCGCCGAAGCGATGAAAGGAAACGCCGATATGCGCCATAGATATTTGCTCGTGAGCCTCACGTTGTTCGTGCCGGCCTTCGCAGGTTGCAGCGCGAACCAGACCCCGGCGGTTCAAGGGCTCAGCTTACAGAGCCGATCGCACGCGGTCATGCAGGCCGGGACGGGCCGCTATAAGATTGGGAAGCACACGTTGGTCGAGGCAGACGTCGCCGATAACGTCGTCAACGTCTACGACGTCAGCGAAAAACAGGTAAAAAAGAATCCCGCACCCATTGCATCCATTTCGGATTCGGTCGATCAGCCATATGGAGTAGCCTTCGATTCGTCCGGTGATCTCTATGTCGCGAACTATGGCAGCTCGACGGTCACGGTATATCCGCGTGGTGCAACGAAGCATTCGAGCACGATCACAACGGGACTTTCGAAGCCCTTGTTCATCGCGATCAACGCCGACACGTTGTATGTTGCGAATAATGGCAACGGGACCGTTACGACATACTCGACCGGGAGTGGTTCCCCATTGCAGACGATCACCGGATTTTCAAGTCCCTTCGGAGTAGCGCTCGATAAGAGCGGGAACGCTTACGTAACCGACCCGGGCGTGACTGACGTCTGGAAGGTTCCAAACGGTAGTTCGACGCCGCAACGTCTCAATTTACAGGACCTGCACCAACCCAACGATCTGGCGGTCGATAGCAAAGGCAACTTGTGGGTTACGGACTCGTATTATTTTCCCGGGCAGATATTTATCTACCCACCGGGCGCTACG
>JBARKF010000234.1:0-2183 GCA_049800655.1 Candidatus Cybelea sp. | reverse complement strand
AGGGAAGCCCTAGGTCGTGCTGCTCATTCTCTTCCGCTCTCGCCACGAACAGAGAAATAGATTTTTCCTCATCGGGTGAAACCCGACGATAGCGCTCTTCTAGCCAATAGAAAGATTCGCTAAGTTGATCGACGATTTCGTCATCAACCTCGATTTCGATTTTGGCCATCGTCAAGGCCTCCGGCGGCGCTGAGCTTCCGGATGTTTACTAGATGCCGTAATGGGCCGTGCTCTGATCGAGCAATTGATGTGGCTGTCCTCCGATAGATGATGAAACAGGGTCACGACGCTGAGTCGGCCCCAAGCATCCGGAGATGGAGGACAGCCATGGAGCACTATGCAGGAATCGACGTATCATTGGAACTGTCGAGCGTGTGTGTTGTGGACACGCAGGGCGAGATCGTGAAGGAGGCGAAAATTGCGAGCGAGCCGGACGCGCTGATTGGTTTCTTTGAGGCGCTCGGCTTTGCAGTGAAGCGGATCGGACTTGAGGCGGGGCCGTTGTCGCAGTGGCTACACGCGGGCCTCAAGCGTGCCGGATTAGAAGCCGTTCTGCTGGAAACGCGGCACGTGAAGGCAGCGTTATCGGCGATGACTGTGAAGACCGACCGCAAGGATGCACGCGGGCTTGCTCAGCTAATCCGGATGGGATGGTTCCGTCCGGTACACGCCAAATCGATGGGCTCACAAGAAGTGCGGGCATTGCTGGTTGGGCGCAAGCAGCTTCCCGGGCGGCTTATCGACGTTGAATTGAGCATTCGAGGAATCTTGCGCGGCTTCGGTTTGAAGGTTGGCCCGGTGACGCGCAAGGGGTTTGAGGGACGGATACGAGAGTTGGTGACGGGCCAGGCCACATTGGAGCGCATTGCCGGGTCGATGCTTTCGGCGCGGGCGACGTTGAAGACGGAATACGAGAAGCTGCACAAAGCTGTACTCGCGATCGTTCGTGAAGATGCGATCTGCCGGAAACTGATGACGGTGCCGAGCGTTGGTCCGCTGGTGGCAATAACCTACAAATCAGCCATGGACGATCCCAATCGCATCACAAAGTCAAAGGCCGCAGGGGCGCTGTTCGGGCTCACACCGAAAAAGTATCAATCAGGGGAGAAGGACGTCACCGGCGGAATCACGCGGGCCGGCGATGAGATGGTTCGTACGGCGCTTTATGAAGCGGCCAATGTTTTGCTGGCGCGCATAACGCGGTGAAACTCAAACGCTGGGGGATGGACGTCGCCAAGCGGCGAGGTGCAAAACGGGCGAAGGTTGCCCTGGCGCGCAAGATCGCAGTAATCCTTCATCGCATGTGGATCGACGGCACAACTTACCGGTGGACCGAAGTGCAGCCGATTGCAGCGCTGGCATGATCAGGAGAAACACGAGACGCGAGTAGGTCGAACGCAAAGCCTACTGCCCGAAGTCCCGTCGCCGGGACGGTGGATGCGGTGAAGCCGTTACACGCCCAGTGGCCGTCATCCGACGAACCACGCGTATCTAGATAGGCTCACCCCTCCCTCAGATGGCATAGTGTGGCGGCCTCAGCGCTGACCACGGACAGAAGCGCGAGCTCGGCGGCGTGACGATCACCAGGGGGACTTGACCTCATCGGGCCCATTACAGAAGGGCGTGGACTCATTAACGCGCAGCCACAGCCGTATTGATGCGAGCTGAACGAAGGCCAGGTAGTGGGCCGCGAGCTTGTCATCATGAGTCCACTGTCCCATCGCGTCATTTCGCGGCCGCGCAGCACGCAGTCTCAATAGTTCGCGTTCCGAGCCGCGAGATTTCGCCGCAATGCGATTTTTCCGGCGGCGCGCTTTTCCATGCCGTCGTTACGATCTTGGCACGGCCGACTCAGCGTGCTGGCGGTGCTGTGCTTGCCTCGAGGCGCCGCCGCTCGACTTCTAAAGCTCGTTGATTTTGTTCGGCTCGGACCCTTTCGGTAATGTCCATTCCGGTCGGGATTACAACGACCACGTGGCCGGAAGCATCCCTGATCGGCATACAGGCGAAGTCGACGATGTGCTCCGAACCATCTCCCCAGAAATACCGCGACTCGCCGCGGAATGGCTCACCGCAGACGGCGTGCTCGACCGCATCTCGGACCCATGTTCGTACCTCGGGCGAGCGGTTCCACCAGCCGCACTCCCAGAACGGCCGGTCGAGAATGTCGGCACGGTTAAAGC
>JBARKF010000233.1:0-3556 GCA_049800655.1 Candidatus Cybelea sp. | reverse complement strand
GTACGTACGTCTGCGGCGGGTGCGGCCAGGCGCTCTTTACCGCCGACGCAAAGTTCGATTCGCACTGCGGCTGGCCGAGCTTCACGCATCCCGAGGAACAGGAGAACGTCCGGCTGCTGGACGACTCCTCGCACGGCATGCAACGCATCGAAGTGCGCTGTAAGCGTTGCGATTCGCACCTTGGCCACGTCTTCGACGACGGTCCCGGTCCGGCCGGAACTCGCTACTGCATCAACTCGGCGTCGCTCGACTTCGCGCCGTCGAAGCCGGCCTAGCCGTAGCACGCGAACCCGTCCATGACGATCAGGGCGCAGTTCCCCGACGAACAGGCGCAAGACGGCAGCTTCGCGCGTCAGGTGGACGCATTCGACGATTGGGTCCGGGCCGACGGCAGCACGGCGTACCCAGTCGAAGCAGGCCGCTACCATCTCTACGTCTCGCTTGCGTGTCCGTGGGCGAGTCGCACCGTCATCGTGCGAAAGCTCAAAGGGCTCGAGGCAGCAATCGGCATGACCGTTGTTGACCCGGTTCGCGACGAGCGCGGCTGGCGGTTTTCGCCGAACGAGCCCGATCCGCTCAACGGCTGGGCTTTCTTGAGCGAGGCGTACTTTTCTACGGATCCAGGCTATCGGGCGCGCGTTACGGTTCCGATCCTTTGGGACGCCCATCGCAAACGCATCGTCAGCAATAACGACGACGACATCATGCGCATGCTCGAAAACGAGTTCGACGCCGTCGCGCGCAATCCACAGCTCGATCTTTATCCGCGCGAGCGGCGCGACGAGATCGATGCCCTCAACGCGACGCTCTACGAAACGGTCAACAACGGCGTCTATCTTGCGGGTTTCGCCTCGCACCAGGCTCCCTACGAACGTGCTGCCTACCGAGTTTTCGAAACGCTTGATGCCATGGAGGCGCGCCTAACCGGCCGGCGTTATCTCTTCGGTGCGCAGCCGCTGGAGAGCGACTGGCGCTTTTTCGTGACCCTTATCCGTTTCGATCCGGTTTACTACGGCCACTTCAAGTGCAATCTCCGCCGAATCGCCGATTACCCAAACCTCTACGGTTATTTGCGCGACCTCTACCAAATCGACGGAATCGCGCAGACCGTCGATTTCGAGCAGATCAAGCGCCACTATTACTACACGCACGACGATATCAACCCCACGCGCATCGTGCCGATCGGTCCAATCATGGATCTCACCGCGCCCTCCGGCCGCGAACACCTCTCAGCGTAAGGTCCCCGCGCCTCCCACGAGGAGCCACAGCGTCACCCGCGCATACTCTCCAACGGGGGGAATGCCATGTTTGACATCGAGGCGTTCGTAACTGAGTGTCGCACCGCGTTGGCGCAGGACCGCTCGCCGGCAGCGGTGTGCGAGGTCGTCGCGCGCGCCGTGAGCGAGCCTGCCGCAGTCCTCAAAGCGCTCGGCGAACCGGATCGCGGGCAGATTGCCACCATCTATCGTTCGCCCGAACTGACCGTTCTCAACGTGATATGGGCCCCCAAAATGACGATCTTCCCGCACAATCATGATATGTGGGCCGTGATCGGCATTTACTCAGGACGAGAGGATAACGTTTTCTGGCGGCGGCTCGAAGGCGATTTGCACAAAGTCGAAGCGGCGGGGGCGAAGTCGCTCAGCGATAAAGACACCGTCCCGCTCGGGCGCGACATCATTCACTCGGTCACCAATCCGATCGGCCGCCTTACCGGCGCCATTCACGTGTACGGCGGCGATTTCTTCAATGCGAACCGCAGCGAGTGGGATCCGGAGTTCCTGCTCGAACGGCCGTGCGATCCGCACCGGATCGTCAAAATTTTCGAAGAGGAGAACCAGCGCTGGGACGGACGACTGATGATTTAGGCCGACAGCGGATCGTAAACGATGACGTGTTCGCGCATGCGTGCAAAGAACGCATCGTGGCTTACGACGACGAGATTATGAACGTAGGCGGTTGCTGCAATAAGGCCGTCAATTGCCGGGACTGCACTCCCGCCGCTTTGATAACGCGCGGCTAGCTCGCCCCACTTGTTGGCGACGTCAAGGCTGATCGGGAGAATGCGATCGGCCCACAAGTTCGCAAGCTCACCGAGCTTGCGCGCTAACAAATCCCGCTTACTGCTTCCTTCCACTCCCTTCCGAAGCTCGCCGATGGTAAGGACGGAGAGGTAGAGGCGCTCGTCAGGCACGCTTTCGAAGAAGTGCGCGATTCCGGAATGAAGCGGATTCTTCCCGATCGTCGCGCTGATAATGTTGGTATCGATGAGCCAGCCGTCGCGAACTTTTGCATAGTGCTCGAGATCGGAGAGGT
Organism: Candidatus Cybelea sp.; assembly: GCA_049800655.1. Taxonomy (GTDB): domain Bacteria; phylum Vulcanimicrobiota; class Vulcanimicrobiia; order Vulcanimicrobiales; family Vulcanimicrobiaceae; genus Cybelea. The sequence goes on along the minus strand of JBARKF010000233.1, from coordinate 1,240 downwards.
TAGCCACTAAAGCGGAGTATCGCGACCGGTATCGGTGCGATCACGCTCGGGGATTTCGAATTCCGGCCAGCTCCGGAGGAGGCTAAGAAGTGGCTGACTGTTTTGGCGCCGGCGAAGCTTATCGTATTCGGCGTGCGAGATCACCACGGCTATGGGCTCGCCGTGACGGGTAATGATTTGCGGAGAGACTTGAGCGGCTTTGATGAGAGCGCTTAATTCAGCCTTCGCCTCTTGAACTTGCCACGCGGATTTCACACCGTCACGGTACCAAATTCTGACTAGACTGACTAGTGCGCGCGAGGGTACGGGGAGCTCTTGACATCGAACATATGTTCGATTAGCATGAATCTCCCATGGCAGCGCTGGCAGCGGTTTCCGAGCGGCAGAGGGAGTTCGAACTCCTCAGGGCGCGCCTGAGCGCAAAGCCTCCCGCCCTCCCGGTCGAGGGGTTAATCCCGACCGCGATTCCCGAGCTCGACCTCCTGCTGGGCGGCGGCTTTCCCGCCGGAACCGTGGTCACGCTCGAAGGCAAGACCGGATGCTGGAGCCTCGCGGCCGGGCTCGTGGCAAGGACGACGCGCCGAAGCCTCGTTGCGATCCTCGACGATGGCAGCCTCTATCCGCCTACGCTCGCACAAGCCGGGGCATCGCTTGAGCGCGTGCTGGTCGTTCCCGTTCGAAAGGCAGTCGCGATCGCCCGCGCGGCCGACATCCTTCTGCGTTCGCGTATTTGCCGGTTGGTGCTCATGCCGGCCGTTGCGCTGCGGGATGTGGTCTGGACGCGGTTAGCGGCACTCGCTCATCGCAGCGGCGCACTTTTGATCGTGGTTGCGACGCACGCCGGCGCTGCGTTGCAATCCGCGGCAGTCGTGCGTTTGGACTGCGTGCTTGAGCGCATCATCACACACGGTCAACGAGGACTCTGGGGAACCATCGCGGGCTTCGAACTCTGCGTCGGCGTGCGCAAACACAAATACCTGGCGGCGGGGCGAACCGCTTGCGTCCGCGTGGGGCACGAGGAGATCTTCGATGCTGCTTTGCGTTAGCGTCCTTCGACAAGATTCCTTATCGGCTGAGCTTTGGGAGGAGATGCTCGATGCGCTCGATGCGGTCTCGCCGCTCGTCGACGACGTTCGCCCCGGCCTCGCTTTTCTCGACATGCACGGCATTGCCGGCGACGCGCCGATGTGGATCGCGCAGACGCATCGCACGTTGCTTCGCTTTGAATGTGCGCTGCGAA
>JBARKF010000232.1:0-3008 GCA_049800655.1 Candidatus Cybelea sp. | reverse complement strand
CGAGTTAACGGCGGGCGAGCGCTTCGCCCTGCGTTTCGTAGAAGGATGGGAGAGGCGCGCCGAGCCCCTCGATCATGTGCTCGAGCGATCGCTGGCGGCGGCACATCGTTAGCTCGGCGTGTCATTGAGGGAATACAATGGCATGTAGTGGACCAGTCTTTGCGCCCGACCTCTGCGCCGTCATTATTGATATAGCGCAGCCACCTGTTCGGGACGTGCCGATTATTAGTCGAGGACGCTCAGCTCTTCGATCGAGTCAAGGCCCGTGTTCGATCCTGTAATGACTTGTATTGGCGCAACGTTGCCGTTAGAGCCGGCAGCGAAGACCAGTATGCTGCTGGACGTGGCAGCATAGTTTTGGATGCCGACGAAGATCTTGCCATTCTTGGCGACGGCAACGCTCTGCGTCCCGAGGCCGCGTCGAGGGATGAGCGTACGGCCGCCGCCGATCGTGGCAACCGGCGTCGCGTTCCCGTTTGCCGATGGAGCAAATACGAGTACGTTGTTGCTATTAGCAACGTAGAGATAGCCGTTTTTGCCAACGGCGATTCCGTTTGCGTTCCTAAGGCCGGTATTGTGGCCTCCGATTGCAATGCTCGGCGGCACGTTTCCATTGTCGGAGGTATGGAACCCCAGGATTTTGCGGGCAGAAGCACTATAGATCATCCCTCCGCCAACTGCGATGCCGCCATAGACTGAAATCTTCGTCCGGTTGCCGTAGAGCACGTGCGTGCTCATCACACAGCCGGACTGCTGGTTCGGCTGGTAAACCGCGATTTCATCGCTAGGCGCCTGGTGACCCGTGTAGTATTTCACATAGAGATCGCCACGCGCATCAAAGGCAAGCTGTGCTGGCACCCCTGGACCACCGGACGGACACGCCAAGGTTGCGATCGGCGCAACGTTCCCGTTCGCGCCGGGGGCATAAAAGGTGATATCGTTTTGTCTATTTGTAACCGCCGCCGTGCCTTGCCGGTTTACCGCGAGCCCGGCGGGTTGATAGATTTTTGTTTGGCTGCCCGCGATGTCGATGACCGGTGAAACGTTCCCATTGGCGGACTGACGATAAGCCGTCGCCGAGAACCCGTATTCGTTGACGGCATAGACGAGCGGCAAATCGTGGCTTGCCGCGCGCGTGCTCGGGACGACCCCGCTGCGCGCATCAGAGCCTCCGCTCGCAGCACAACCAAACGTCGCGACACACGCGCCGCAAATTAGTATAACACGAAGTGTGCGCATACCGAGGCACTCCTTTCGCCCAGAGGCTGCATCACAGCAACAGAAATTTCTAATTTTCCATCTAGCTATGAAGAAGCCTGGAGTCGTCTCGCGAAATACCAAAAACCAAGAGCGCACTAGGAAGCTTTTCTTGTTCGTCTCCTTTCACCATTTGCCGCCGCGTAGACCACAAGTAATCGGTAAGCGGGGTACTTCACCGTGAAGCTTCCGCTTGGGGTCGACAGCGCCGGCTGCACGTCAAGCTCGCGGACGCGTCACCCGAGCGCCTGCGGACCGATCGCATCAATTGTTCTGTCAGGGCCGAGTAGACCGCGATGTTCCGATCGAGGAGGTCGTCGAGCCGCGGTCCAAGCGCCGCGAAGTCCTAGTATTTAGGCTTCTTGGAAGCCGGCGTTCCGACGATCCCCCGACCGCGCATGCGTTCACACCCAGATCGCTGCCTTCAAGAACGCATACTCGCTCCTCTGGTGTGGCCCCGAAGCAGACACTCTGCCGACGTCTGAGGCGCTCGGGACGTTTCGTGCCGTGGAGTCCGCTTGGCGCGGGCTTCCCGTCCGGCGCATCGGGAACGCCTTACTCTGCAACGAGTTTTGGCGCCGATTAGGCCGCCCCGGGCTCGCGAGTCAGCCCGGTTCGCCTAGTACGTGAACTCCTGAAGCTGGTTGGACGTTGGGCCATTGACCCAACCGGTACGCGCGCTGGGATTAATCGCAATCTTCACCGGAATGACGGTGCTAAAGGCAAACCTGAAGTATAAGCCGTTGATCGATTCCACCAAGTCGCCGCTTTCATCGTAGATTTGAATGCTGCTGCCGCTCGACGACGTGCTCGAGACCGGTTGCGCAACGAGGAAGAGCTGATGGATCGGATCACTCGCGACGTAAGAACCCGCAGCGTACTCCCCACCGCCGTTTGGCAGCAGTTCGTGAAATCCCGTCTGTTTTGCACCGTCATAGAACTCGATGCCGCCGTCGAACTCGGTCGTCGTGCATGCAATGCCGGTCTTAGAATCGTAACCCAGGCCATTGACGTAGCCGCAGCCACCCGAGCCTTCGCAAGCCACGCCGGAGAACTCCGCGGTCTTCCCTGAGCGCAAGGAGATCGTCGCAATGTTTGGCGGACCGCCTCCCGACCCCCCATAGTTGAACGATGCCGCCAGCACAGCGCGATCGTGAACCGTGTCTTGCGCGACCTGTGGTAGATCCAAGTAGCCGAACCGGCTCTGATTTAGCTCGATGACTTTGCCGAAGGTGTTCTTCCCAACATCGGAAACGATGAGCTGCGTCCTATCGTTTTCGCGCTGATATCCGAAGAGGACACTGGTCGAAGTACTTTGATTTTCAGCGCCTTCCAGGACGTTGAAGAGTTTGACGGGCGCCGTCCAGCGGCCGGTGAACTTCCCCGCGGTTACGGGCCTAACGACGCTGTATCGGTCTCTAGCCACACCCGGCTTGCCGGCTCTCTGGAAATCGACCAGTCCGATGTCGCCTTTAAAGATACCGTCGACGAAGTAATCGTCACCTTTGCCGACGTCTCGCCCCCGCGCATCGCGAACGTCTTTGTGATGTTCCCCGTTGTTGCGTCAAAAGTCTGCACCGAAGTGTCCGAAGCCGAAACGGACGCGAGAAGTCCGTCGTCGCCCTGCTGATCGATGTCGAACTCGAAGACTTGCCCACCGTCCGACGTCGTTAGAACCGGGCCGAGGGGGTTCTCGCCGCGTGCGTTCGCGAGCTGGTTCACGGCCGCACGTGCGTTCGGCGGGGTAATGT
>JBARKF010000231.1:0-1661 GCA_049800655.1 Candidatus Cybelea sp. | reverse complement strand
GGCTCATGCCGCCGCGCGCGCCGCAGTCGCAGCCGCGGCAACACCGCCGCCGACTCCGCCGGGCCAGGGAGCATAGGAACAGCAGATGGCGAAAACGTGCCTGCGGGTCAAGGCGACTCGCAAACAGAAATTCAAAGTGCGCCAATACAACCGCTGCCCGCTATGCGGCCGCGCGCGTGCGTACTATCGGCGTTTCAAGATGTGCAGGCTATGCCTGCGCAAGAACGCACTCGACGGCAAATTGCCGGGCGTGATCAAGGCGAGCTGGTAAGAGAGACGAATCATGTCGCAGACCGATCCGATTGCAGAACTGCTTACGCGAATCCGCAACGCGATGCGCGCGCGGTACAACGAACTCACTGTGCCGCATTCGCGCTTGCGCGAGGCGATCTGCCGCGTGCTGATGGCCGAGGGATTCCTGGCCGGGGTCGAAGTCGGCGGCGAAGTCCCGCTCAAGATGCTGGCGCTCAAACTGCGCTACTCGCCGACGCGCGAGTCCGTCATCCGCGGAATCGATCGCATCAGCAAGCCGAGTAATCGCCGCTATGCCGGCGCGGCGGAAATCGGCAAGGTGCGCGGCGCGATGGGCGTGCAAATCGTATCGACTCCGCTCGGCGTGATGACCGGTCGCGAGGCGCGTCGTCGTAAAGTCGGTGGCGAAATTCTCTGCAGGGTTTGGTAACTATCGATGTCGCGCATAGGAAGACTACCGATTCATCTCGACAAGAGCGTCAAGGCGACCGTCGCCGGTGGCACGCTCAAGGTCGAAGGCCCCAAGGGCAAGCTCGAGCTCAAGCTTCATCCCGGCTACACCGTCGACATCAAGGACGGCGAAATCCTGGTGAAGCGCCCAGGAGATACTAGTGAAGAGCGCGCCGTCCACGGCCTCATGCGCAAGCTGGTCGCCAACATGGTCGAGGGCGTCGGCAAGGGCTTCACTCGCGTGCTCGAGATTAATGGCGTCGGCTATCGCGCCGAGGCCAAGGGACAACAGGTGAATCTGACGCTCGGCTATTCGCATCCGATTGTCTATCAGCTTCCGCCCGGAGTCACCGCGAAAGTGGAGAAGCTGGTGACCGTCACGCTCGAGAGCGCCGACCGCCAATTGCTCGGCACCGTCGCCGCGCAGATTCGCGAGCTGCGGCCGCCGGAACCGTACAAGGGCAAGGGAATCAAGTACGCCAACGAGACAATTCGCCGCAAAGCGGGCAAGGCTGCGGCTGGCTCTACGTCGGCGTAAGGTAAATCGACTATGGCTCTGGAACGATCGGAAAAACGGAAATTTCGGCAAGGCCGCGTGCGGCGCAAGGCGGTCGGCAACGATCAGCGTCCGCGCCTCTCGGTCTTCCGCTCGCTGAATCATATATACGTGCAGGTAATTTCTGACGAGAGCGGACGTACGCTCGCGGCTGCGTCCACTGAAACGGCCGGCCTGCGCGACGAACTCAAGAGCAAGCGCAACCTTGCCGCCGCCAAAGCCGTGGGCAAGGCGATCGCCGAGCGATGCCTCCAGAGCGGCATCTCCAACGTCGTGTTCGATCGAAACGGATTTCTCTATCACGGCCGCGTCAAGGCGCTGGCCGACGCGGCGCGCGAAGCGGGGTTAAAATTTTGAACGGCAGGCAACGAACACTTCGAGAAGGCACTGTGGTGCAGCGGAT
>JBARKF010000230.1:0-10931 GCA_049800655.1 Candidatus Cybelea sp. | reverse complement strand
GCGCCGCCGCGTCGACGCGACGCATTGGAAGCGCCACCTCCCGACCACCGCGATGCTGAGCAACACCGCGATTAACGAGTTCTACCTCCGTCCAGTAGACTATTGATCCCAGTGCCCTGTCACCCTGCGATGTGTCATCCTGAGTACAACATGGCCCGGACGGCCCACCCAATACTCCATGGAAATGGCCGCTCCGCGCCTTCGCCGGAGCTATTTCCACATCAGCGGAGCGCCGTAGGCGCGCAGTCGAAGGACGAAATGTGAGAAAACCGTTCTTTCCGGTGAGCCTCAACCTCGATGGACGCTTATGCGTGGTGATCGGTGCGGCAGACGATCGCGAGGCGATCCAAAAGTCGGCGGCGCTCGAGGAGTCCGGCGCCAACGTTCGACGGATCTACGATGCGAGTGCGTTGCGCGACGAAGACGTCGCCGATGCGTTCTTCGTCATCTCCACACCGCAAGATGCGTCGCTCTCGGCTAGGCTGCGCGCGCTTGCCGATCGCCACCGGTTCCTGCTCTGCTGCATCGATCAGCCGCGCTACGGATTCGTCGCCATGGTGGCGATCGCGAAAGCCGGTCCCGTGCGCGTGGCGATCTCGACGGCGGGGCTCGCTCCACGCGTCGGTAAAGCCTTGAAGAACGCGTTGCAGGCGGCGATGGACGCCCGCTTCGTGCGTTTCATCGAAATTTTGGCCGAACGGCGAGCGCGAACGCACGCAGCGCACCCGGAACCGGAGAGCTCCAAGCTGCGCCGCGACGCGATGATCGACGCCGCGCGCGGTTTTCGCGCCGACGTTCGCTTCGAATATCCGTCGTGGTTTGAGGAGAATGATGGCCGAGGTTGAGATCGTCGCGGTCGGCACCGAGTTGCTCCTCGGCCAACTCGTCGATACGAACAGCGCCTTCATCGCGCAACGCCTTGCAGAAGCCGGGATCGACGTGCATGCGACGCATGCTATCGGGGACAACCGCGAACGCGTCGCTTCGCTGATCCGTCACGTGCTCGAACGCAGCGATGGCGCGATCACGACCGGCGGCTTGGGGCCGACCGTCGACGATTTGACGAAGGAGGCCGTCTGCGACGCGCTCGACCTCGGCGTGGAGCTGTACGAACCGGCGCTGCGACAGATGGAGACCGTCTTCGCGAGCGTCGGACGAACGATGCGCCCGAATAACCGCAAGCAGGCCGAGCTTCCAAAAGGAAGCCGGCCGCTCGACAATCCCAATGGAACTGCTCCAGGCTTCATCGCCTTTGCCCGCGACGGGAAGTTCGTCGCGAGCATGCCCGGCGTTCCGCGGGAGATGAAGCCGATGATGATAGAGCAGCTCGTTCCGTTTCTACGCGAACGTTTTCACGGCGGCGACGCAATCTACACGCGCGTCATTCACACGATCGGCTTGGGCGAGTCGGAGATCGATCACCGCATCGCCGATCTCTTCCGCGCGGGCGAGAATCCGAAGATTGCCGTACTCGCGCACGACTTCCGCGCCGACGTGAAGATCATGGCAAAAACCGGCTCGGCGCAATCGGCGGATGCAATGATCGCTCCGCTCCAGGACGAGATCGAGCGCCGTCTCGACGGATTCATCTTCGGCTGCGACGCGACAACCCCCGCCTCGGCGATTCAGGCGCTCCTGCAGGCGCGAGGTCGAACGCTGGCCGTCGCCGAGTCGTTTACGGGCGGGCGACTTGCAGCGGCACTAACGAGCGTCCCCGGCGCCTCGCTAAGCTTTGTCGGCGGGATCGTTGCCTACGATAACTCCGTCAAGATCGCGGAGCTCGGCGTTAACCCAGCGACGGTGGAGCGTGTCGGTGCCGTAAGCGAAGAGGTCGCGCGCGAGATGGCCCAAGGAGTTCGGAAGCGTTTTGGCGCGGATGTCGCGCTTGCGACGACCGGGATCGCCGGCCCGACGGGCGGGACGGCGGAGAAGCCCGTCGGTCTGGTTTGGTTCGGGCTCGACGACGCGCTCGGCACGGCGCGCGCGTGGCACTACGAGTTGTCGGGCGATCGTGAAACGGTCGCCGCGCGCGCAACGACGATCGGACTAGGAATCCTGTGGCGACACCTCGCGGGATCGCCTTAATGCTCGTAGCCGATGGCGGCGAGCACCTCTTGCGTGACGAGGGCGTCTTCGAAGCTCGGAAGCGCGTTGGGGCGCCCTTCGATCTTGTTGACGAACTCGTCGTAGAGCTCCATGAGCGGCGGAACGTTGCCGTTGATGCGCGCGAACGCCTGATAGGGCGACGGCGCGCAGAGGAGCTCGTCGGTTTCCTCGCGGTCGACGGTATAGAGCGTTAGATCGGTAATGCCTGGTCCGCTGGCGACGGCGGTCCGTTTCTCGCCGTGGACGGCGCAGGTATACGATTCGACGGCGGTAGTTCCGTCGGCGGTGAGTCGTCCGACAAGGCCATCACCGTAATCGAGCAGGGCGAATGCGCCATCGTCGACGCCTGAAGTGAAGGCGCCGCCGTCGTCGACGCGTTCGACGTTCGCGGTGCGGCGAAAACCCATCGTTCGCGCGGGCGCGCGACCCGCGAGCCAGTTGGCGTTATCGATCAAGTGCGAGAGGATGGCGCCCGCGAGACCGCCGCCGCGTTCGCCGTCGAACCACCAACTGCGCGGGCGGCGTTCGTGTCGCCGCAGCGTGTGCCGCAGCAACGTGATCTCGATGTTGCGCAGGTGCGCGAGGTGCCCGTTATCGATCAACTCTTTGAGCGCCTGCGCCTGAGGAACGAAGCGGAACTCGTGGACGACCCCACACGCGGTTTCGGCCGAAAGCGACGCGTCGAGCATCGCCCGCGCGTCGGCAACGCGTAACGCGAACGGCTTCTCGCACATCACGTGTTTTCGTGCTGCGAGCGTCGCAAGAACGTCGTCGTGGTGCGCAAACGGCGGCGATGCGACCGTCACGGCGTCGAGCTCGCAGCCTGCAAGCATCTCGGCCGTGGAGCGAAAAGCGTGCGGAACGTTATTTTGGCGGGCGGCCTCGGCCCCAGTCTTTGGAGAGGCTAACGCTACTACTTCGAAGCATGGATGATTCATGAGTGCCGGCAGATGGGCGGTTACGCCGAAGCCGGCGCCGACGATGCCGATGCGATAGGTGTTCATGCTGCCTCCTCGATTGCGGCTTGGAGTGTGTCGATCGCGCGCACGAGCTGACGCTCCTTGATTACCAAGGGCGGCGAAATCGCGATCACGTCGCCGTCTATTCCTGACTGTAGAAAGATAACGCCGGCGCGCAGCGAGCTTCGCACGACGGCCGATGCGGTCGCAGCGTCGCGAAGCTGCACGCCGAAAAACAAGCCCCGGCCGCGCACGTCGCGCACGCTTCGATGCGCTCGAAGCGAGCCCAGGCGCGGGCCGATCGACTCGCCGAGCGTCTTCGCGCGCGTGGGAAGCTTGAGGCGTTCGATCTCATCGATCGTCGCGAGCGCCGCCGCGCATGCGAGCGGATTTCCGAGATACGTTGAAGTGTGAAGCGCTTCGCCGGTCGAGATCGGCCAAGCGTCCATCACTTCGGCGCGCCCGATTGTCGCGCTGATCGGAATCCCCGAGCCCATCGCCTTGCCGATGCAGAGGATGTCGGGTACCACGTCGTCGCGCTCGATCGCAAACCACGTTCCCGTCCGTCCGAAGCCGGTGTAGATTTCGTCGACGATCATGAGAATCCGCAAATCGTCGCAGACGGCGCGCAGCGCGGCGAGATATCCCGGCGGCGGAACGACGCAGCCGGCTCGCCCTTGAATCGGCTCGATCAGGAGCGCGGCAACGTCGCTGTGTCGTGCGAGCGTTTCGCGCGCGTGGAGAGCAGAGGTTTCGGCGCTCGCACTCGCATCGTCATGCGGATAGTCGAGAAGAAGCGGTTCATCGTTGAGCGCCGAAGCGAACGGGGCGCGGAAGCGCTCGATGCCGCCGACCGCGAGCGCTCCGAACGAGAGACCGTGATAGGCCCCGTGGTATGCGGCGAAGCGGGACTTACCGGTTGCGAGGATCGCGGTCTTGAGCGCGGCTTCGACTGCCTCGGAACCGGTCGTCGCGAGGAAAACCCGATCGAGCGATTTCGGCAGAACTCGCGCGAGTCGCTCGAAGAGCCGGACGCGGATCTCGGTGGGATGAACGTCGCCCATGCCGTGCGTGAGCAGCTTCGCCTGAGCGGAAACGGCGCGCGCGACGCGTGGATTGCAATGGCCGGCGTTGGCTACGCCGAAAGCGGCCGTACAATCGAGATACTCGTTTCCATCCACGTCGGTCACGGTAACCCCGCGCGCCGACTCCCAGAAGATTGGAAAATCATCGGCCAGGAACGTGACGTTACGCTGCTCGTACGTGCGCAGCAGCGCCGCCAGCGCGGCGCTGCGGGGACCGGGAACGCTCACGTTTCGTCGCATACCCAGCGCACGAACTCGGCAATCCGCGGGCGTCCGCCATGAAAAGCCCGCAACGGCGGTGTTTGCAGCGTTCCAAATCGGGCGATGCGCGAAACGCCGATAGCCGCGGCCATCGAGCACACGTCAGGACGCGAAGTCGCAACGGCGAAAGCTTCGACGGCGATGCCATGGCGTGCAAAATATTGCGCCACCTGGGCGGCATCGTCGACCACGTGGAGTCTCACCGAAAGCGGTAGGAACGCCGGCGGCGCGTCGAGCGACGGATCGAGCACGACGAGGTACTCGGCACGTGGATCGGCATAGATCCGCGCAGCACCACGGAAGATCTCCAGATCGCGTGTGTGCGCGCGCCGAACCGTCGAAAACGCATCGCGCGGGCCGGGCGGAAAAGCGGCGAGCGCCGCGCGGATCTCGCCGGCGAGCACCCCGGCGAAACGCTCCGGCGAAATCGCGCCGCCGCGTTCGACGAAGAGCGCGTGAAGTGAAAGACATCCTTCGCTCTCATAGAGCGCGAGGTCGCGCGCGGCGCCGCGCGCGATGCTTTCAACCCCGCGCTCGTCGATCAGTGCTTCGCGCGTGACGTATCCGGCACTCGCCTTCGTCCCATATGGAATGAAGCGTGTGGGGAACGAGAGCGTATTCGCGATCTGCGCGAGCGTCGCATCGCTGCCGAACGCAACGACGACATCGAACCCCGCGAGATCGTAATCATCGTCGCCGCCCTTCCATGTTCGCGCGATCGCGGCGCTACCCAGCTCCTCGAGTTCGCCGGCGATCGTTTCGAAGAAGGCTGCGATAAGATGATCCTCGCGGTCCTTGACGAGCACGTGACACTTGGCGCAGAGCGCAAAAACGGCGGGAAGCAGCGCGACGCCGATCGTCGTCCGGCTTGAGACGACGCAGACGTGACCGAGCGGTAGCGCGCGCACTCGACCCCGCTCGCCGCGCGCGACGAAGTCGTCGAGAACGTCGAGGCAACCAAGCTCGTCGGCAATAACGGCTTCGATCGTTTCGCGCCGTAGGCTGCCGAAGAGCGCGTCGAAGGCAAAATCGACGGCAGGAAGCGAGTATCTGGTTCGCTCGCTGACCGCGTCGCGGATGCGCGCACGCGGCGCAAAGCCTGCCTCGCTCCAGCGAGCGGCCGCAGCGGCGATCGCGGTCACGATGGCGCGGGCGGACTTCTTAACCATCGCTTCATCTCTTCAGGAGTGCGCAGGATGACTCCCCGAGGTCCTCGGGCGCGGCACGGCAAAGGGGTGGCGCAATGCAAAGTGGCTGGTTAGCGCGTCTCTTCTTCGCGGTCGTGACCGCTGTGGCGGTAGCAGGCGTGGTGAGCGGGACGGCGTGCACTCGCTGGGGTCAACCGGGTCCGACAGTACCGACGCTAGCGCCGCTTTCGAGCATCTTTGTCAACCCCAACACCGGCAGCGATACCTCCGGGAACGGCAGCCAGACAAACCCGTACAGAACGTTGACGAAGGCGGTCGAGGTGCTCGACGCCGCAAAGTCGCTCTCACCTAATGGAGTGATGATCAACTTGTCGGGTGGCGATTACGATGCCTCGAAGGGCGAGAAGTTTCCGATCGTCATGCTGAAGAGCGCTTCAATCACGGGATCGAACTATGGCACGGGAGTGAGAAGCGGTTCGTTCGTCAACGGCATGGGAGAGGACACGACGTTCGAGAAGCTCGTGCACGCACCACCGCACAGCGTCTACACGACGTTGGAGGTCGTGCCGGGCGTTAGCGTGAGCGTCAACGGGATCTACGTCGGGTCGGCGAATATTTCGCTGCCGGGTTCGCGCGCGTTTTACGTATCGTTCAACGACCTCGGCACGGTGACCGCGACCGCGACATTCGCCGCAGGGATCGCGTCGAGGCTGCGAGACGTTAACGGCGTGCTCGTCGCCGGCGGCTCGTTCACGTGCGCCTCTTGTTCGATCAAAGGTAACGACTTCGGCATCGGTGCGCTGTCGGTTCCCGGGCTCGCGCCATCGCCATCGCCGTCGGGCACTGGACCCCCATCGGGACTGGGTCCAACGATTGCCCTGAGCCACTCGGTCGGCGACGCCACCATTGCCGCAAAAGTCGTGGGCATCCTCACCGACGGGAGCGTCAACGTCACGGCCGCCAATCAGGCCTTCAACCTTGGAGCGTATGCATTCTCCGATGCCTTTCCGCCGGTTGTTCGCGGTACGCTGCGTGGGACACTCGATTTCGGCGGCGGCGGCACTTCAAATGGCGGCAACACCTTCATTGGCCAGCGCGTCACCGAAATCGCGATCGGCCTTGGCGGTGAGACAGTAAGCGCTCTCGACGACACGTGGAACTCGAATCAGCAGGGCGCAAATCGGAGTGGGAGATACCCGCGGACGAAACATTTTGCGTCGGGCGTCTCCGGCAGGAACGTCACGATCCGTCACGGCGCCCTCGGCTCGACCGTTACGGTCGGACCCGCGCCTGCACCGACCCCATCGTCGAGTCCCTCGTCACCCTCTTCGCCCAGCCCATCGCCGACGTAGCGGAGGACGCTGCTCAAGATCCGTGCTCGACACGCTACAGAAAATCTACGCCGCGAAAGCGGCAACGCTCGAGCAAGAGCGGCAACGCGAGCCCTACGAGGAGCTGCGTTCGCGCGCGCTGTCGCGAACGCAGGAGCGGCGCAGCTTTCTCGCGGCGTTGGAAGCCGCGCAGGGCGGGGCGATCGTCGCCGAGATCAAACGCGCCTCGCCGTCGAGCGGATTGATTGCGCGCAGCTTCGATCCTGCCGCGATCGCGCGTGCGTACGATGCCGCCGGCTGCGATGCGATCAGCGTTATCACGGAGCGCGATCACTTTCTGGGAGAGCTTTCCTACCTTGACGAGGTGCGCGCGGTGACATCGCGGCCACTGCTTCGCAAGGATTTCATTTGGACGCGGTATCAGGTCGCGCAGTCGGCCGCGTACGGCGCGGATTGCGTGCTGCTAATCGTCGGCGGAATGGACGACGCCGGCTTGCAGAAGGCGATGGCCGAAGCGCAGGGCTACGATCTCGATGTGTTAGCGGAGGCGCACGACGACGTCGAGCTGCGCCGCGCGATCGCTGCGGGGGCCAAGCTGATCGGCATCAACAACCGGAATCTGCGCACCCTTGAAACGGATCTCGCGGTCAGCGAGCATCTGCTGCCGAAAGTCCCGCCGGATGTCGTCGCAATCGCCGAGAGCGGAATGCGCAACGCGTCGGATGTCGCGCGGCTGCGCGCGGCGGGCGCGCGGGGCTTTTTGATCGGCGAGGCGCTCATGCAGTCGGAAGACCCGAAGGCATTGATCGCGGCGTTGCGCCAGGGCGCCGCGGGGCAGGCGGTCGGCGTCGATCGATAAGGCGGTCTATAAGAGGAAAAAGAAGCTCGTTCCAACGACCGTGCCGAGGACGGCGACGAACGCCGGCGCGGTGCGCCGCCCGAGCGACGCAGCAGCGAGTGCGCCCAAGCCGATACCGACGATTCCCGTGCCCGGATAGATCTCGCCGTGCTGTACGTAGCAGGCCAACAAGACGCCCCCCACCCCAAAGAGGAAGGCGACGAGGTGCGAGTTGCTCCGGCCGAGCGCCAGTGCGATCAGCAGCAGAATCGCAAGCGCAACCAGCGCGTGCAACGGCGCAAACGGCTCGCCGGCCATCCCAAGACCTAAGAAGAAGGCCGCGACGGCAACCGCGAGCATTTGAGTCATAGAGAAAACTTCGCTCCGCCTGGTAGTATAGGCCTATGACGACGACAGCAACCAAGCCGCCCCAGGAAGCCGCCCCCTTCGTAAACGAGCGAGTCAAGGACTTCAGCGATCCAGCCGACGCCGCGGCGATGAAGGCGGCGCTCGCGACGGTGCGCGAGTCATTCGGCAAAACCTATCCCCTGGTTATCGGCGGACGCAAGATCGAGACCGAAAAGAAAATCCGGTCGGTCAATCCCGCCAATCCCGACCAGGTGATCGGCACGACCAGCTCGGCCTCGAAAGAACAGGCGAAGGAGGCGATTGCGCAGGCCGCTCGCGCCTTTGAATCCTGGCGCCGATTGACGCTCCCCGAACGCGCGGCCTACGTATTTAAGGCGGCCGAACGCTTGCGCGAACGGCGTTACGAGTACGATGCGCTCCTCGTTTATGAAGTCGGCAAGAGTTGGGCCGAAGCCGACGGCGACATCGCCGAGTCGATCGATTTTCTTGAGTTTTACGCGCGCGAAGCGTTGCGCTACGCGCAGCCGCAACCGGTCGTCCCGCTCGCGGGCGAGCAGAATGAGCTCGTGTACATACCTCTCGGCGTCGGAGCCGTGATCCCACCCTGGAACTTTGCCGGCGCCATCATGATGGGGATGACGGCCGCCGCGATCGTCTCGGGGAACACCGTCGTGCTCAAGCCGTCAAGCGATGCGGCCGTAATCGCGGCGTGGTTCGTCGATTTGCTGGAAGAGATCGGTCTACCGCCGGGTGTCGTCAACTTCGTTCCGGGATCGGGTAGCGAAATCGGTGACGTCATCGTGACGGATCCGCAGATTCGTTTCATCTCCTTTACGGGATCGAAAGAGGTCGGTTTGCACATCAACGAACTCGCGGCTAAACCGCAGCCCGGCCAAAAGTGGATCAAGCGCGTCGTCGCCGAGATGGGCGGAAAAGACTCGATCGTGGTCGCCGCGGACGCCGACATCGACGCGGCAGTCGAAGGCGTCGCGGTTTCGGCCTTCGGCTTCCAAGGGCAGAAATGTTCCGCCTGTTCGCGCGCCATCGTCGAGGCGAGCGTTTACGACGAGTTCCTCGCTAAGCTCAAACTGCGCGTCGGCTCGATCACGATTGGCGATCCCAGCGATCGGGCAAACTACATGGGGCCCGTCGTGAACGAAGCGGCGCTGAAGTCGATCATGCGCTATATCGAGCGGGGTCAAACCGAAGGCCGTCTACTGGCGGGCGGCAAGCGCACTGGCGAAACCGGATATTTCATCGAGCCAACGGTTATCGCCGACGTCGCGCCCGACGCGACGATCGCCCAAGAGGAAATCTTCGGTCCGGTGCTGGCAGTCATCAAAGCGCGCGATTTCGAAGACGCGCTCGCGATTGCCAACAATACCGAGTTCGGATTGACCGGCTCGCTCTATACCACCGACGAGAAGAAGATCGCACGGGCGCGCGAGGACTTCTTCGTCGGCAACCTCTACTTCAACCGCAAGAGTACCGGCGCGATGGTCGGTGTCCATCCCTTCGGCGGCTTCAACATGTCGGGCACCGACAGCAAAGCCGGCGGCCGCGAATATCTGCTGCTCTTCATGCAAGCGAAGTCAATGTCGCGCAAGGTCTGAACGCTGTCCTGTCATCCTGAGCGGCAGTCGAAGGGCGAAGGACGTCTACTTCGGCGCTTCGCGGTAGCAGATTTCCAACTTGTTGCCGTCGGCGTCTTCGAAGAACGTCGCGTAGTAAAACGGCGTGTACTCTTCGCAGACGTGCGGAGCTTCGAATGCCGTCGCGCCGGCATCTTTCGCGATGCCGGCGAGCCGGTCGACCTCGGCGCGACTTGAGGCGCGCAGCGCGAGGCGCGTGCCATTCGCGCGGTGGTCGGGGTTGAGGTCGATGCCGAAGAAGGGAATCGAACGGTCCCCGCCCGGCTGGTAATAGCAGATGGTCTCGTCGTCCTCGGCGATGCGGGAGAAGCCCATCGCCGGGAGCAGCGCGTCGTAGAGACGCCGCGTTTTGGCGAAATCACTGACGCGCAGATCGACGTGGTCATAGAGCATTGGCGACTCCTTTGGCCGGAAAGCGGCCGGGCGGGGATGGGCGGCGCCGAGGTTCCTGCGGCGGCGGTTGAAACCAATCGGCCGGCCCGGAGGTCTTAGGTTGCAGTAACGGCCCTTTTGGCGGCCGGAAGTCCTCTTGCGGACATTCCTTGACAGGCCATTTTGGCGTGATATGATAGCCGTCGTGCCTGACCGGTACCGCCGGCCGGGCTAGCCCGCAGCGTCTCTGACGCTTGGTGCCCCCGGCGCGGTCGGTTGACTCGCTTCGGAGGGGTCGGGTTAGGGTTCGCTCCTTGAAAACTGAACAGTGCAGCAAGCGCAAAAGTCTGTGGGTCTCCGACCTTTTGGTCGAGAGATTTCGTACAAATCATTTAGAGTTTGAGAGCCATTTTCAAAGGCTCCATAAGTTTTATTATGGAGAGTTTGATCCTGGCTCAGGACTAACGCTGGCGGCGTGCCTAACACATGCAAGTCGAACGAGGTAGCAATACCTAGTGGCAGACGGGTGAGTAACACGTGGTCAACCTGCCTTTATGTGGGGGATAACTAGCCGAAAGGTTAGCTAATACCGCATACGATCGCTCGGGGGCATCCCTAAGCGATGAAAGGAGCAATCCGCATAAAGAGGGGACTGCGTCCCATTAGTTAGTTGGTGGGGTAATGGCCTACCAAGACTCCGATGGGTAGCTGGCTTGAGAGAGCGACCAGCCACACTGGAACTGAGACACGGTCCAGACTCCTACGGGAGGCAGCAGTGAGGAATTTTCCGCAATGGGCGAAAGCCTGACG
>JBARKF010000229.1:0-9994 GCA_049800655.1 Candidatus Cybelea sp. | reverse complement strand
AGGATCGCGGCTCACAGTATCTTGCCTACGATTTTTGGTGGCACCTCAACCGCGACGTGATGATAACCAGCGAGTGGGGAACGCCCAAGATGATCGAGAATGGCATCAACCCCGAGTTGCTGCTCGGCGGTAAGTACGGCCACCACCTGCATTTCTGGGACCTCAAGAGCCGGAAGCTAAAGCAGAGCATCGACCTCGGCGCGGAGCAGCAGATGGTGCTCGAGCTGCGTCCGTCGCACGATCCCAACAACGAATGGGGATTCGCCGGCGTCGTCGTCTCGCTCAAGGACCTATCGAGCTCGATCTGGCTTTGGCACCGCAAGCAGGGTGAGTGGACGGCGACCAAAGTGATCGAGATTCCGGCCGAGCCGGCCGCTCCGGAGAAACTGCCGGACATGCTCAAAGGCTTCGCCGCGGTTCCGCCGCTGCTGAGCGACATCGATCTTTCCGTCGACGATCGGTACCTCTACGCCTCGTGCTGGGGAACCGGCGCGATGCGGCAATACGACGTCAGCGATCCGTTCAATCCGAAGTTTATTGGCTCCGTGCGCATCGGCGGCATCGTCAACCGTACGGCGCATCCGGCAAAGCCCGATAAACCGCTCGCCGGTGGACCCCAGATGGTCGAAATCAGCCGCGACGGGCGGCGCGTCTACTTCACCAACTCACTCTATCGCGCGTGGGACGATCAGTTCTATCCGGACGGCGTCGGGAACTGGATGGTCAAGCTGAACGTCGGCGACGACGGCAAAATTGCGTTCGACGAGAGGTTCTTGGTGGAGTTCGATCCGGCGTATCGCGCCCACCACGTCCGTTTACAAGGCGGTGATGCGTCGTCGGATTCGTACTGCTTTTCATAAGTCACTTTCGCTCCAGAGAGGATATTGATGACCACCAGCGCGGCGCAAGCGCCGACGGGCTTCTTGCGGATCAACGACATAGCGCCGAACTTCACCGCCGAAACAACTGAGGGAAAGCTCGACTTTCACGAGTGGATTGGTAACGGTTGGGCGGTCTTGTTCTCGCATCCAAAAGATTTTACGCCGGTCTGCACGACCGAGCTCGGGTATCTGGCGGGCCTGAAAGATGCGTTCGCCAACCGTAATACCAAGATTATCGGGTTGAGCGTCGATCCGGTGAGCGACCACACGAAGTGGGCGAACGATATCGAAGAGACCCAGGGTCACAAACTCAACTATCCGTTGATCGGCGACCCGGACCTCGAGATCGCGAAACTCTACGGCATGCTTCCGACCGACGCCGGTGAGACCTCGCAAGACCGCACCCCGGCCGACAACGCCACCGTGCGCACCGTCTTCGTCATCGGCCCAGACAAGAAGATCAAGCTTATGCTGGTTTATCCGATGACCACCGGCCGGAACTTCGAGGAAGTGCTTCGCGTGATCGATTCACTCCAACTCAGTGCGACACATCGAGTCGCGACACCGGTGAACTGGAAGCCAGGCGAAGACGTGATCATCGCGGGCGCCGTCTCAGACGACGAGGCACGTCAAATTTATCCGCAAGGCTGGAAAGCCCCGAAGCCCTACCTGCGCATCGTCCCGCATCCAAAGTAACAACGACCACCAAGCACTCGAAGGAGCTGTACGACCTTCTCAAGCTCGAACGCTAACGCACGCTAATCGCCGGCTAGCGGCGATGGCGCCTCTGCAAACCGGAGTCAGGCTTTTTATGACGCGGGGTCGTCAAGTAGAGGTATTTCTGGTACTGCACGGCGCGCTCGCTGCTCTCGATGAGCCGTTCGATGATATCGAGCAGTTGATGAAACTCATCGGCGCTTAGCCCCCCGAATTGGACGTCGTTCACCATGCGCTGGACCGGCGCGAGTTCGGCGAGCAGATCGTCGCCTTTGAGCGTCACCTCTAGGATCACGCGACGGCGATCGGCCGAATCAGGCCGCTTTTTTATGTAGCCGGCCCGAGCCAACCGGTTGGTCACCGACGTGACGAACGCGCCGCTGAGGTAGAGGTGTGCTGCTAGTCGTCCGACGGTCACTTCACCTTCGCGCCCAGTCAGGTGCCGCACCGAGATCAGAACCGTATAATCGATTCCGGGAAGTCCGATCCGTCCGCCGTGGCCCGACCGCACGGCCTCGTGCCTCGCCAAGAAGCCAAAGAGAGCGTGGACCAGGCGACGGAACTTAAAATCCGAGCCGTCGACGAGCAGTTCATGGCGGGTGACTGTCAGGGGGGGGATGTTCTTGCCCGCAGGCACACGAGCTGATTTCTTCCGGTTCACGGAGCCAGGGTACGCTTGCGTGACCGGATTATCCTTTTAAGGAAGCAATCAAAATCGTATTTCTTTAATAGCTACTTGACAAAGCTATTTTGAGGCGTTACCCTTGGTGCGCTACTTCATCAACTCCACTGAAGAAGGTTTGCGCCAAATGACTTCCATCGAACAGAATCCACAAGCGCTCGCAGCATGGCACTCCCCTTCAAGCGTGGCTCCGGATCCGACGGAAACTGAAGAGCTTGACATTCTGATCGTAGGCGCTGGTCCCGTCGGCCTATTCCTGGCAAATGAGTGCGCTCGCCGTGGTCTGCGCTGGCGGCTCATCGAGGCGCGGTCGTCGCAATCGGCACACTCGAAAGCCCTCGCAATTTTTTCCCGGACGCTAGAAATCTTGGACATGGCGGGAGTCGTCGAGCCCTTCCTTGCAGAGGCCAACCGCGTCACCTCGGTAGCCGTGATGGCGCATGCGCGCGCCCTCGCTCACATACACTTTGCTCCTGAGGATACCCCGTATCCCTTCATCGCGATGGTGCCGCAGAATGTCACAGAGGCTCTCCTGGTCAAGGAGTTGCAACGCAAGGGCGGGAGCGTTGAATACGATACCAAATTTGTTTCGGCCGAACAGCGTGACGACTACGTCGACGTAACCTCGGACAAAATGGGCGCAATCGCGACGCTCAGGGCTTCCTTTGTCGTCGGCTGCGACGGCGCGCATAGCGTGGTCCGGCACGTGCTCAACGTGCCGCTCGAGGGAGGAGAATATCTTCCCTTGTTCCTGTTGGCGGATGTCGAAACGAATGAAATGCCGGCAGATGTCCTGCAGCTATGTCCCAGCGAGTTTGGTCCGCTGGCTATCTTTCCGATCCACGCAACTCGCCAGCGGATCGTGGCGACGATCGAACGCGCCGAGGGCGAAGCGCCGTCACTTGAGCTTGTACAAAGGATCATCGCGCAACGAGCACCTAGTGGTGTCGAAGCACGCGCTCTTGCCTGGAGCAGCTACTTTCGCATTCATCACCGGCACGCGGCACAACTACGGGCCGGAAGAATCTTTATCGCCGGAGACGCAGCTCACATCCATAGCCCATTCGGTGGGCAGGGAATGAACACGGGGTTGCACGACGTTTGGAATCTGATCTGGAAGCTCGATCTCTCTCTGCGCGGTCACGGCAATCCAACACTGCTCGATAGCTACGCCGCCGAACGGCTACCCGTCATCAAGGCTGTTATCGAGACGACGGATCGACTCACCAAAGTCATGGGGACCCCCAACAAAGTGGCCCAGGCCCTGCGCGATACACTGATACCGCTGGTGACGCGACTGGCGCCGTTCCAACGTGCGTTCGTCCAGAGGCTTTCCGAGCTCGCCATCAGCTACAGGGGAAGCCCGATCGTCGAGGGCCCTGCAAAGCGGTATTTCGATGACTCGATACGTGGCGGCGCAGGTATCGGCAGCCGGTTTTTGCTCATGATCGACGACGCGCAGAACTCCGCAGTAAAGGACGCTGCGATGCGCCTCTGCGGATCATTCCGCGAGCTCCTCGAGCTGCGTTCAACAAAGCGCCCGGGCATTACGCTCGTTCGCCCTGACGGATACATCGCCTATTCCGCCGAGCGCGGCGAAGAATTGGCAGCACTCGAAACGGTGCGCTCGCTCTTGGAACGCCAGACCGAGCCCGGCGGCGTCTCGGCTTCGCGCGGTTAAGGAAGTCGGAGGCGACTATGAACCTTTCAGGCAACACGATCTTAATCACGGGCGGCACGAGCGGTATCGGACTCGAGCTCGCCACTCGACTGAGGCAGATGGGCAATACCGTCATCGTGACGGGGAAAGATCCGCGAAAGATTGAGGAAGCGCACAAGAAGCTTCCCGGAATCTATTCGTTTCAGAGCGACGTAAGTGACCCAGAAGCAGTCTCGCTTCTCTACGACGCGGTCACCGGGACGTTTCCTGCTTTAAATATATTAATCAATAACGCGGGAATCATGCGCAAGATCAATCTCCTTGCTACGGAAAACGCCCTAAACGAAATCGGCCGCGAAATTGACACGGATCTCACAGGGCCGGTCCGCATGGTGAAGCAATTTTTGCCGCAACTAATGTCCCAACAAACCGCCGCCATAGTCAATGTCTCGTCCGGCCTCGCGTTCGTTCCTTTTCCGGTCGCTCCGATCTACTGCGCGGCCAAGGCAGGGTTGCATTCTTTCACACAATCTCTCCGCGTTCAGCTCAAGAAAACCACGGTCAAGGTTTTTGAGCTGGCTCCTCCCATCACTCAGACACCTTTGCTAACGAAAGACCTCCGGATCGGCGAGCTAACCTTGGTGAAACCGATGGACCTCACGCTGATGGTCGCGCGAGCAATCAAAGGCCTCGAGAACGATGAATTTGAAATCCGGCCGGGCCCAAGCAATATCTTGAAAGTTTTGAGCCGAATCGCGCCTCAGCTCGTCCTCAATCGCTTGAGCAAGCCTGCCGAGGCAATGCTATTGGCGGACGGCCAAAGGGTAGCAAGTTCGCGAATGGAGGTCACATGAAGGTATTAGTTACTGGCGCAACGGGCGCTATTGGGCGTCCATTGATTTCCGCGCTGGTCGCTTCGCATTTGGAGGTGATTGGGATCACCAGCACCGAGCGTGGCGTACAGACGTTGCGCGAAAAAGGTGCGGAAGCGTTCGTCGCAGATGCCTTGGATCGTAATGCCATCGAAGGGGTCATTCGTAAGGTTAGACCCGAAGCCGTAATCGATGAACTTACTTCGCTTCCGAAGGAGTATACGCCCGACGAAATGCGAGCATCCGCGGAGCGAGATCGAAAATTGAGACTTGTTGGAGGGCGCAACGTTCAGGATGCAGCGATTGCCGCGGGCGCGAGGCATTACATCGTGCAGTCCACCGGGTTTTTCTATGCACCTGGGGAAGAGCTTGCCACCGAGACAGAGCCGCTTGCGGTAGGGGCGTCTCCCGGAATCGCAAGCAGCGTTCGCACCTATATGCAGATTGAGGATCGGGTACTAAATGCGCCCGACTTGGTTGGAGTTGCGTTGCGCTACGGGTTTTTCTATGGTCCTGGAACCTACCACGATCCCATCACCGGTAGCATCTCGCGCCAGGTGCGCGAACAGCAATATCCGCTCATCGGTTCGGGTCAGGGCGTCTCTTCATTCGTACATGTGGAGGATGCCGCGGCCGCAACCGTGGCGGCACTCGAGGCCGACCGAGGCGTTTACAATGTCGTCGATGATGACGCTTCCGAGATGAGTACGTGGCTGCCCGCTTTTGCTCGATTTCTGGGGGCGCCCGTTCCGCGGGAGATTACGGAAGCCGAGGCATTGCGAACCGCCGGCGCGGACTCCATCTATTTTGCGACGCAGCTCCGTGGCGCTTCGAACGCGCGTGCAAAACGGAAACTTGGGTTCAAGCCGCGCCCGCTCGAGTGGCTCTGACGGAGAATGCTAGATGACATGATCGAGCTTCAATACGAAATGACCTACCTTGAAACGATCGACGGCCCGCTGGCGTCGACGAAAGGAAGTCCGGGCGAAGAGCGGTTATGCTGGCAAGTGACGTCCGGGAGCCTCCAGGGTCCGCGCATCAATGCGACCGTCGTGATTCCCGGCACGGACTGGATGCGTCTCGGAACCGATGGGCTTCGCAGGCCCGACACGCGCGTCCAGTTGACTACCGTCGACGGGGCGGTGATATTGTTTCATTATGATAACGCTTTGCTTCGCCCGACGCCGAAATTTCTCGCAGCGCTAACCGGCGGCGGTCGCACGGCTTGGACCGACCAGTACATGCGCATGGTCCCGAAATTCGAAGTGGGCGCTAAGGCGTACTCTTGGCTCAACCAAAGTCTCTTCATCGGCGTCGGTCGCGTCGCAGGACGCCTTCAAATAGAATACGCAATCTACCGCGTCGAATAGCGCGAGACATGCGTAGCGCTGCTTCACTTTCGTGGCGCAGGAACTAGCACCGGAGCGCCCGGTTTGGAGACTTGGAAGATGATGAGGTCCAAAGCGGAGGTACCGGAGTTTACGATCCGCGTGACAGCATTGGCCGGCTCTTCGATGGCCCCGCCCGCGCCGCGCGTCTGCGGCGCGCGGCCTGTCTTATATTCCCACCTCCCGGTCCCGCTTTCGACGTAGACGAAGATCGGCGTTGGATGCGTGTGCCAGATCGTCGCCGCGCCGACGGCAAGTCTGCCTTTGCGGATTTCGACGGCAACGGGCGACGTGTTCGGCAGATCGCCGGTGACGACGTCCAAAATTCCCGGCTGCGGCGTCGCGACCGCCGCCGGCGGCGAAGTACTTAACATGGGAAGGCCCTCCATATCGCGTCGAGCGCACCCGCGGAGGCCGGCGTGACACGCGAGCTCCTCTTGACGGCGCGGGGCCTTCGGATTATAGTTAGTTAGCCTAACTAACTATATTACCAACCTGATTGGAGTGACGCCAATGCTCGAAAGGCTTTCGTTCGTAATGCGCGCCGTGCGCGACGTCGACCGCGCTGCAACCTTCTATCGCGACCTCCTCGGATTAACGATGACGGCGCGATTCGAAGAGTTCGCCTTCTTCGACACGGGAGAGGCGACCCTCGCGCTGACTTCCGAACTCGGAGGCGGCGCTGAATCTCGAGGTGACGAGTGCGTTTTCGCAGTCTCTAGCGTCGAGAAAGTATATGCCGCTCTGAAGGGCCGTATCGAGTTTCTCAACGAGCCGCGCCTCGTCAACGACCTCAACTGGGCGGTGAACTTTCGAGACCCCGACGGACACCTTCTCTCACTGTATGGCCCGCAGTAGCGAGCTGCATCGGGTCGCGGACCGATTGCACTCGGCGGCTATCTACGTTCTGCGATACGCTCGGGAGGCGGACCGGCAGAGCAGCGTGGGACCCGCTCAGCTCTCCGCGTTATCCGTGCTGACGTATGGAGGACCCCACACGATCGGAGAACTGGCCGCAGCGGAACAAGTGACGCCTCCGACGATGACACGAATCGTCCAGGCTTTGCACGAGCGTGGCTTTGTGCGCCTCAAGCGTTCCCCGATGGACGCACGAGTGACAATCTGCGAAGCAGCGCGTACCGGGGTGGCCATTCTAAAGAAGGCTCGGCAGGCGCGCCTCGACCGCATCGAAGCCCTCCTTTCCCAGAAGAAGCTCGACGACGTCGCTCTTCTCGGCAAGGCCCTCGACGCTGTCCTTGACGACCAGCACTAGACACATGTGGGAAACCATACTGGACCCGGAGACCATCAAACTAGCCTGCGGTGTCGCAGCGATGATCTACGGCATCGCGACGGTCACACTTCTGATCGCCGCGATAATTGCAAACACTTCATCGCTGCGCAACGACTCAAGGATTGTCGCACCGATACTTGCGATCATCGCGATCTCGCTCGCACTCGTCGACGCCGGATTTCCGCGCGCATCCCAGACGCTGTTGCCAATACTCTACCCGGGCGTCGGTCTGACCCTCGCCGTTTCCGGTGTCGCGCTCATCATCCTCGCCATCCGCATCTTGAAACACCGCGCGACGCGAATCGTGGCGGTCGTCGCCGCCGTGCTCCCAATGGCCACCAGCGTCGTGCTACTGCTAATCGCCTTAGTGCTTGCGCACTCGCGGTTCTGCTGCTAAGAGACTCGGTAAGGGGTTTGAAGCGATACGCGCAGCACCGCCCGGGATGTTGCGGCTGGCGGCGGCCCACGTAGACCCCGCTTACGCTGCGGTGTTCGAGAAAACTGCACTACCAGCCGCTGTGACAAACTAATCCCTGGCAAGGAAGCCGCGGTTATTCGCCTTTCTCGCGCAACGCGCTCTCGATTGCACGTGGAAGCTTCTGAAGCTCTTGCAGCATCAATGCTTGCGTCTCTCGTATCGACTCTAGAACGCCATTGCTTTGGCTCGAAAGGGTGTTTAACGCCGTTCCCACCCCGTGCGCGAGAGCCAGCAATGCCTCGGATTCATCGGGGGCGTAACCCTCGCCGTCGCGCTTGGGACCACAGATGAGCGCGCCGAGAAGTTCGCCGCGTGAGATCATGGGGAACGCAAACTCGCCGCGTAGCTGCGAACCAGGAAACGCGTGAAGGTCGATCGGCTTGTTCCACGCACGAAGAGCGATAATGCCCGGGTCGTTTTCGCTCACCTCCGCCCTCTGGCCATCGCCGGCGAAAGCGTAAGACGCTGTGCCGTCGCGAACCAGGATCGCCGCGTCGTCCGCGCTTGTGTGCTCCTTGACCGTCTGCACGGCCCGATCCAGCAGCGTGCATCGGTCGGAAATTAGGACGCCTCATGCGCGAAACGGCGTAACGCCGACTCAGCCTCGTGCCGCTTGCTGAAAAAGACGCGGTCGACGAATCGCTCGACGTAGCTATGAATGTACCGCAGCGAGATGCCGAGACCGAGCGCCACGACCATGCCGATGAAGGCGCTTGTGGTGTGGGTGGTGCCGGCGAGCCAGGCACCGGCAGCCCATTCGGCCAAAATGAATGCGCCGATCACGATCGCCGAGACTAGCGTAAAGACGGCGGCGCGGTTCAAGAAGAAGCCGACGTCGATCAGCCGACGGCTCAGCGCGGCATACGTCAACGCAACTGGTGCCGTCAGCAACACCAGAGTGCTAACGAGGCCAACGGCGATGGTGTCGGCGTATGATGGCGACGACGCTGTAGCGATTAAACCCACGATGAAAAAGCAAAAAAAAGCCGCAAGTGGTACGAGCGTCCATACCGCTCGCTGACGCTCGACGCCGTGGGAGGCGGCAATGGCTAGGAGGCCGCAAAGCGCTGCCATGAGGACGGCGGCCGCAACGGAAACTAACCCCGCGTTCCCCACAACGAACGGGAGCGGATCGAACCGCAGCGTGATGACTCCAGCAGTCCCAACTAAAGAGATCGCGGTGTAGATCGCGAGGAGCGCGTAGCACAGCCATTGTGTGATACGACGAGGCCACGAGAGCGGCTGGGCGAAGCCGCTTGCGAACGCCGCCAGCAACGCTACCGACAACGGACCTACGACGCTCGCGGAGATGTTCTGAAATACATACACCCAGGCCCAGGGCGTCGCGAAACCGATCAATGCGCCGGTAAAAACAAAGGTCGCGATCCATAGCGATAGCAGTCGCATCTGGGGTAGGTGGGCGCCACGCCGCGCGATAAGGCTTGCAAACAGCAGAAGCCAGAGAGCCGCGAATGTGAAGAGCCAGAAGTTCCACATAAGCGTTGGCGCGCGCGGAATGACCGCAAGCTGTTTTTGCAGCGAACCGCTCTGCACCGAAAGATTGAAAGCTCGTCCATTGAGCGGCGCTTCAAGAAGGAAGTAGCGCTCGATAAGGGTGTTCGGACGGATGTCAACGAGATCGCCTCGACGAAGGCCCGCGCAGGCAGCTGGGCCGCCGCGGTCGACAGACGAAACCTCCAGATGAAAAGGTTTCGAAGAGGCACCGGTATTGGCTCCCCACCAGCCCTGCCAGGGCGCAGCGCCGCCCATCCCGGTCGCGTCAAGCACATCTGCTACCTGAGCGAGCGCCGCAAGCGCGCAAATCGTGAGAAGCAGAGGGCGCCATGCAATCCGTCTCATGGTCGGGCTCTAACCTACGTTCCCAAGATATCTAAGGCAAGTCTGATCAATTAAGCACTGGACTGGCTATTCGCGATTGATCGGCCATTTTCGAGATCGCTCCTCTGCTTTTCGGATCTGGCCCCGACTTTTTTGGGGCGAGGTCCGCTTTTTTCCAAACTT
>JBARKF010000228.1:0-2678 GCA_049800655.1 Candidatus Cybelea sp. | reverse complement strand
TAGGCAACAGCGGGCACAACATCCTTTCGACGCACGGTGGATTCGTAGAGTTTCTCGTCAAGCTGAACGAAAAGGTTCACGTCGGCCAAAAGGTCGCCACCCAGCGCAATACGTTTGGTGAGGTTGTTGCAGAATACACCAGCGGTGTAGCCGGCGAAGTCGGGGCCTTACGCAGCGACGCAACGGCTGAGCCCGGGACGCCGCTGGTCACCATCCTCTACAACGAGGTACCGCAGGAGGACCCAGTCGACTTCGCGGAGTGACGCGGGCTTCGACCCGATGCCGTAACGCGACCGAGCGCACCGATCGCAAGCGCAATGTGCGGCGAGCCGGTGCTCAAGTGCAGGTGTCGCCATTGCGAGCCGTGCATGCCGAAGGCGCGATCCGGAATCGTACTGGCAAAGCCGCTCTGGAGTTAAGCCGCTTCGGTGGACCGGTTTGATTTGGCCTGACCAACTTCAATCAGATATCCATCCGGGTCACGAATGTAGCATCGATACTCTGTACCAAGGTCTTTCGGCTCGGTAATAAACTCAGCCCCGCGGGCACGCCAGCGTTCGTAGCAGCTGCGAATGTCGGCCACGCGAATGTTCATAAAGCAACTTACTTCGTCCAGGCTCTTCGGCGGAGCGAGCGTGACCGTCGGCTTGTCTTCGCTCGGGACGCCGCCGACATCAACCAGGACCCAGGTGTTGGCAATCTGCACGATCGTCGGCGAGCCTTCACGAACGATTGTCCCGCCAAACACGTCGGCGTAGAACGCTGCACTTCGCTTGACGTCGGCAACTGGAAGAACGTGCGTCAGTATGAAGCCCTCTTTGGGCGGAAGTTCATAATCTTGTTGCATCATTTGTTTACCTCTCCATGTTACAGCACATATCGGAAGGTCCCTCCGTTTCCGTTTGAGCCGCCTCCTCGCGCGGCGCCGAATAATGCGTGCGTCGACGGCGTCGAAGTTGGTGCGAACTTTGAAAGTGCCACTCAAAGTCGTGCTATTACGCACAGTCGGTGCCGGGGGCTGTTTCAGAGGTTTTGCTAGGGCGACGTACGCCGCGCCGTCACATCATGCCCGTTCTGGTGAAGCGTGAGCGACGTGACGGCCCCGCTTGCGTTTCGGCCAAACGTAATCTGCGCCCACACATCCCTCGAGAAAAACTCGTCCTTCGCCGAAGCGTAGGCGGGAATTGCCGGCTGCCCCGTCAGCTGCACGTAAAGGGTGTCGTTCCGCAACGTAATCGTGAAGGTGCCGCCGTCAACGGTATAAGTTCCGACGTACTGCTGCAGCACCGGCGCACCGAGATCGATCGCTTTCGGGAACGGCGACGATAGCTGCGCGACGACCGGCGCGCCGCGCACGTCAAGTCTAGTAAACGGTATTATCGCTTCTCCTTGAAAGAGCCACAGGCCGCTGATGCCGCGCCCCTCCCGAACGAACCTGATCATCGCTCCGGCCCTCGCAAAAAAATATGTATCCGCATCGACGCGTTTATACTCGAAGGCCGGCTGAGGGAGAAGGGCGATTGTCAGATTGTCCGGATCGCGCGACGGCTCGACGGTAAACGTCGCCCCGATGCTCGCATTGCAGTAAACGCCGCCATACGATGCCGCGTCGGTCTTAGCGGCGGGAACGGTTGCCGGGCACGCGTCGATCGGATAGCTGGGTGCGATGACGTGCGTTGCAATGTCTTCCACCAAGGGGCCGTTGCCGAGCACGACGACACCGGTTTGGTGGTCGTGTGAAATCGCGACGAAGGCGTGAAATCCGTTGGTATCTCCGCCATGCGAGATCGTACCGGTGGTCGAGTTGACGTTCCAGACGAGGCCGATCTCGTGGCCCGGCTCGCCGGGCGCCCGTGGCTTCTGCGCCGAAAGGCAGGCGTGCGCAATCGGCCCCTCTCCCATGTTGCAGCGTAGATACTTCAACATGTCGTCGAGGCTCGAAGCGATTCCACCCGCGGGCGCGATCGCTTGCGAATGCCAGGTCGTCGCGCCTTCACCGGCGGAGTCGTGGCCCAGGGCCAGTTCAGGAGGATCGGGAACGCCGGTTAGCACGAACGTCGTCTCGCTCATTCCAAGCGGCTCGAATACCTTGCGTCGAACGAGCTCCGGGTACGTCGTCTTTGCGCGGTTGGCGAGGAGTTGTCCGAGCAGTCCGATTGCGTAGTTCGAATACTCGTATTGCGCTCCGGGATCTCGCGTCAGCGTGTAACCGTTCAAGAACGCATACATCTGTTCGTTGCCATAGTCCGCGTAGGGATCGTCCATCGAGCCATTGAGATTCGACGGAAGCCGCGGCAAGCCGGAGCGCTGCTCTGCCAAATCGAGCAGGGTAATCTGTTTTCCGTCCTTGCTCGGTGCGCGAACGCCCGGCGGCAGAAACTCGGAGATCGGCGCGTCGAGACGTACCTGGTTTGAGAGCACCATGCTTGCCAGCGCCGTCGCTGTAAACGTTTTGGTGACCGAACCGATTTCGAAAAGCGTGTTTCGGTCAACGGGACGGCCCTTGCCGTCGCTTCCGGCAAAGTACATGCTCTGTTTGCCGTGGTCGATGATGCCGACCGCGATACCGGTGCCCGGTGCGCCGGCGACGCGCTGGTTGAGTGCCGTCTGCAGCACAGACGCAGCGGCGATTGCCCCTAAAATCGCTATCACGCTGCGCGTTTAGTGGAGCCGTGGCG
>JBARKF010000227.1:0-12083 GCA_049800655.1 Candidatus Cybelea sp. | reverse complement strand
ACGCTGATCGTCAACCTTCCCGGGAGCCCGCGAGCCGTCGGCGAGTCACTCGACGTCGTTATTCCGGTGCTTCCGCACGCGCTGGAGCTCTTGGGCGATCGGATCGTCGACGGATGAACGGCCCGCTCAGCTACGAGAGTGCCGAAGCCTATCTTCTCAGCACGATCGACGAGACGGTGTCGCGGCGGACGTCCTACAAGCTCGACCGCATGCGCGCGTTTCTGCAGGAGCTCGGCGATCCGCATCGAGCCTATCCAACAATTCACATCGGCGGAACGAGCGGTAAGAGCTCGACCGCGACGATGATCGCGGCGGCGTTGCAGGCAGCAGGCAGCCGGACCGGATTGCACACAAAGCCGCATCTGCGTTCAATGACCGAGCGCGCTCGGATCGACGGAAAGCCGATACTTCCTCAACGATTCGCTGCGTTGCTCGAAAACATGATGCCCGCCATCGAGCGAACGACCGCACAGCACGGGCGACCGACGTATTATGAGACGCTGCTGGCACTCGCGTTCGCGTATTTCGCGCAGGAGCACGTCGATATCGCGGTGATCGAAGTTGGCCTAGGTGGCCGCCTCGACGGAACGAACGTCATCCTGCCGCTCGTCGCCGCGATTACCTCGATCGGGTTCGATCACACCGAGGTGCTGGGGAGCACGCTCGAAGCAATCGCTTTCGAAAAGGCCGGCATCGCCAAGCCGGGCGTCCCACTCGTGCTCGCCGCCGTGCCACCGATCGCCGCCGCCGTGATCGAGCGGTACGCCGCCGAAGTGGGTGCGCCGGTCGTGCACGTTCGCGTTCGTGACGATGTCCCTTTGCCGGTCCTTGGCATCTTCCAGCGCGCTAATGCAGCAACCGCGATTACCGTGCTCGAACAGCTTGCCGCCGGGCTGCGGCCGAGCCGCGATGCGATTGCCCGCGGGTTCGCGGCGCTGGCGATTCCCGGAAGGATGGAGCTGATCTCCGGAAAGCCGGCGGTGCTTTTTGACGTCGCTCACAACGTCGAAAAGGCAACATCCCTCGTCGCTTCGCTGCGCGAGCGATTTGCCGGCCGGCGAATCCACTACGTGGTAGCCATCGGCGAGAGCAAGGATGCGCGTCATATTTTGGAGATCCTGGCCGAGTTGCCGTCAACCTTTACCTTCACTTCGTTTAGCACCGCGGGACGCCGAGCGATTCCGCCCGCGAGACTTGCGGCGACGGCCGAGTCGTTTGGCAGCTGGGGTCGCGTCATCGGCGATCCGATCGAAGCCCTCACGGTAACGCGCCGCGTGTCGGAGATTGACGATCTGGTTGTCGTTACCGGCTCTACGTTTGTCGTTGCGGAGTTACGCCAATGGTTCGCGCCGACGCCGGTGTAAGAGGCGTTCTCGCGCTTCGCGGCGTGCGGATCGCCTGGGGCACGCGCACCTACGTCATGGGCATCATTAACGTGACGCCCGATTCGTTCTCGGGCGACGGGCTGGAGGATGCGGCGAACGCCGTCGCCTTCGCGCTGACGCAATGGGAGAGCGGCGCCGATCTCTTGGACTTCGGCGGCGAATCGACGCGGCCCGGACACCAGCCGGTGCTTGAATCGACTGAGATCGCGCGCGTCGTTCCGGTCATTCGGGCGGTCCGCGAGCGGCTCGCGCCGGCGCCTATCTCCATCGACACGTACAAGCCCGGCGTTCTGCGCGCAGCGAACGAGGCGGGCGCAGACATGGTCAACTCGGTCTGGGGAGCGTCGCCCGAACTTTTGGAGGTCGTCGCCGAACTGGGGATTCCGATCGTCGCGATGCACAATCAGAAGACCACGGCGTATGACGGCAATGTCGTGGACGCGGTGTTGCGGTATCTCGAAGCGTGCGCGGTGCGGGCAACCGCGCGAGGGATCGCGCCGGAACGCATCATTCTCGACCCCGGCATCGGCTTCGGGAAGACGGCGGACCAGAACATTGCCGTGCTTCGCACGCTGGATCGCGTCGTCTCACTCGGGTTCCCGACGATGCTCGGCACGTCGCGCAAATCGACGATCGGCAAGCTTACGGGCCGCCCGGCTGGCAATCGCCTTTACGGAAGCTTGGCAACGGTCGCGCTTGCGGTGAGAGCCGGCATCGATATCGTTCGCGTTCACGACGTGCGCGCCGTTGTGGACACAGTTGCCGTCGCCGATGCGATCGCGCGCGACTGGAGGCCTGCGTCGTGGATAGAATAAGCCTGCGCGGCGTTCGCGCCTATGGACGTCACGGCTACGAGGCGGCCGAGCGCGAGCGGCGTCAACTCTTTGAAATCGACGTAACGGCCGACATCGACCTGCGCGCGGCTGCGGAAAGCGACGATCTTACGCAGACGCTCGACTATGCATCGCTGCAACAACGCCTGGTGCGCGTCGTTGCGACGACGTCGTATGCGCTGCTCGAACGCCTCGCTGCAGATTTGATCGACGCCGTTTTCGACGACCGTCACGTGCGAAGCGCCGAGCTGACCGTTTCCAAACCGGGCATTCTCGACGGAGCAACGCCATCGGTAACGCTGCAGCGAGTAAATCCGCGCTTCGACGTACCGTGAGCCTGCATCACGCCTACGTCGGCATCGGAACGAATGAGGGCGATCGCGCCGGAAACGTCGAGCGCGCGCTTGCGGCATTGAGCGATTTCGGCAACGTCGTGCGCCGGTCATCGCTCTATCGCACGGAGCCCTGGGGGAAGCTCGATCAGCCTTGGTTCCTCAATGCGGTCGTGCTGGTCGAAACCGAACTGCCGCCGCTCCCGCTGCTCGGCGCGCTTCACGCCATCGAAGATCGGCTCGGGCGCGTGCGCGGCGATCGTTGGGGGCCGCGAACGATCGATCTCGATCTGCTGCTCTACGACGAGGTCGAGATCGACGAGAGCGGCGTGCAGGTGCCGCACCCTCGTCTGCGCGAGCGCGCCTTCGCGTTAGTCCCGCTCGCCGAGATCGATGATCGCTTCGAGACGCTGCGCGATGCGCTATCGGCGTCGGACCTCGCGGGGGTCATGCGAGTCGAGGCCGAAAGCGATAAACCGATGTTGCAAGAGCGGATCTCTTCGGTGAGCGAGCGCGTGCGCACGCTGGCGCGCTTCCTTGCCGACGCCGGTGCCGTGCGCGTCCGCGTAACGCGTGGCGACGAGGATATCGAGATCGCTATGCACTCGCGACATGCCATGGAAGAGCCCGAAGCCCCCGGCCGGCCGGCCTCAAACGTAGGCGCGGCCCGGATCGATACGATCAAAGCAGAGCTTGTCGGAATATTTCATCTCAGCCGGCCCGCGTTGGTCGAGGGCGACAGGGTCGACGCCGATCGAGAGCTGGGCTACGTTGAAGCGCTCGGTATTCGCACCCCGGTTCATAGCATGGGTGCGGGGCGTCTCATTGGGATGCCGGCCGTGGACGGTGCACCCGTCGAGTACGGTCAGCCGCTCTTCTTGGTCGCCCGAGGGAATTAGTGGCCTATAACGCCGGGATGTGTAGTGCCGCTGCCCGCTTGCGGGATGAAATGCAAGGAGCGATAAGCGACAAAAGCAGCGCTTTGCGAGCGAAGAGCGACGCGGCAGTTCGCCCGCAAGCGGGCAGCCCTGCGGGTTATGGGCAGCACGGGCACGCTGGCGGCGTTGCTCGTCGGTCACAGGGGTACGGCTCTGCTCCCTCCTCGCGCCTTGCCAATCGTACCCGTGGTGCCCATAACGGCGCTACACATCCCGGCGTTACAGGCCACTAGGACACTACAATTTTTCGAAAAGTCTTGATCGCAAATCGTGGCGAGATCGCGCTGAGAATCAACCGTGCCTGCCAAGAGCTCGGCGTTTCAACCGTGGCGATCTTCTCGGAGCCGGATCGCGATTCGCTGCACGTGCGCCAAGCTGACGAAGCTTTTTGCGTCGGCCCCGGGCCATCCGCGCGATCGTACCTCAATATTCCGAACATCATCTCAACCGCGCTGATCACGGGCTGCGACGCGGTTCATCCCGGCTACGGTTTTCTCGCGGAGAACGCGCGGTTCGCCGAAATCTGCGGCGACCATGGACTCACCTTCATCGGTCCCAAACCGCGCGTCATCGCGCTGATGGGAGATAAAGCGAGCGCGAAGCGCGTGGTGCGCGAGGCCGGAGTCGCGACGACGCCGGGGAGCGGCGTACTAAGCTCGGTCGAGGAGGCATACGAAGCGGCCGAGTCGATCGGGTATCCGCTCTTGCTCAAAGCGACCGCGGGCGGCGGAGGCCGCGGCATGCGCATCGTGCGGGATGCCGGTGAGTTGCAGCGCGCATACGCGGGCGCGACGGCCGAGGCCGAGGCGAGTTTCAAAGACGGTCGCGTCTACATCGAACGCTTGATTCGGGGACCTCGCCACGTCGAAGTCCAAGTCCTCGGCGACGACTTCGGCAACATCGTGCATCTCGGCGAGCGGGATTGCTCGGTCCAAAAGCCGTCGCACCAAAAGATCGTCGAAGAGACGCCCGCGCCCCAGCTTTCGGAACGCGCGCGTGCCGCTTTACATGAAATGGCGCTGCGCGCGTCGCGTCACGTCGAGTACACCAACGCCGGGACGCTCGAGTTTCTCGTCGCAAACGACGACGTTTACTTCATGGAGATGAACACCCGCATTCAAGTCGAGCACCCCGTGACGGAGATGGTGTACAACATCGATCTCGTCAAGGAACAGATTCGAATTGCGTCGGGAGAACCGCTCGGTTACGCACAAAACGACCTCCGCTCGCGCGGTCACGCGATCGAGTGCCGGATTAACGCCGAAGATCCCCGCAACAACTTCGCACCGGCAGCGGGAACGGTCTCGAAGCTGGTCTTTCCGGGCGGCCCCGGCATTCGTGTCGACACGCATCTCTACGCCGGTGCAACGATTCCCCCGTACTACGACTCGATGATCGCGAAGATCGTCGCCTTCGGCGACACCCGGGACGTTGCCATCGCCCGAATGGAGCGCGCGCTGCGCGAGACCCTCGTCGAAGGGGTGCATACCACGATCGATCTTTGTTTGGAAGTTCTTGCGGCGCGGGAGTTTCGCGAAGGGCGATACGACATCGAGTTCCTTCCGAACATGCTCGCTTCGGTTGGAGGCTTGAGCCTGCGATGACGTCGCGCCGGGCCGCTCGCGAGCAAGCGCTGCAAGTACTCTACTCGATCGCCGTGGGCAGCCGCGAGCCGCGTGATGCACTGCGCGACGTCATGGGCGAGAGCGACGACAACGAGCAGCGCGCCTTCGTCGAGGAACTCACACTGGGTACGCTCGAATACGCGGAGGAAGCCGATCGGATCGTGAGGCCACTTCTCGAGGGCTGGGCGCTCGAGCGCCTGCCTACCATCGACCGGCTCCTGCTGGAAATGGCTACATTTGAACTTCATTGCCGTCCCGAGACGCCGACTGCGGTTGCAATCAACGAAGCCGTCTCGCTTGCCAAACGCTTTTCAACCGAGGACTCCGGTCGTTTTGTGAACGGAGTCTTGAGCGCCGTGGTCAATGCCAAGACGTAGACGTTCGAACGGCAACGGCCGCTTCTGGCGTGGGCTTGGCATCGCGCTACTGATGCTCGCACTCTTTGCCATCGGATCGGTCGCCGGCATGGTCGCGTCGTACGCGCGAAATCTGCCCGACATCAGCCGGATGGCCGATTATCAGCCGGAGAGCTCGACCCGCATCTTTGCCCGCGACGGCGCACTGCTCGCCTCAGTCTACAAAGAGAATCGGGTCTGGGTTCCGATCTCGCGCGTGCCCGCGATCGTTCGCGACGCGTTCATCGCCAACGAGGATCACAACTTCTACAACCATCACGGGGTCGATCTCGGAAGCATCGTGCGCGCTGCTTTTGCCGATCTTACCCACCAAGAGTTTCAAGGCGCCTCCACGATCACGCAGCAGCTGGCCCGGCGGCTCTTCCTCAACGACCAGGTTTCGTTGTCTCGAAAGGTGCAGGAGGCGCTCTTGGCAATCGAGATCGAGCGCTACTATACCAAAGACGAGATCCTCGAGCGCTACCTGAACATCATCTATCTCGGCGCAGGGGCGTATGGCGTCGACGCGGCGGCCCACACGTACTTCGGCCGCGGCGTGGATTCGCTGACGTTGGCACAGGCCGCGATGCTGGCGGGGATCGTTGCCGCACCCTCCGATTATTCACCGTTTTCAAACTATGCGCTGGCGCGCTCTCGTCAGCGACACGTGCTCGACCGCATGGTCGAAAGCGGCTACGTGACGGCCGCTGAGGCGGACGCCGCCTATGACGATCCGCTGGGGCTGATCGCCGAGCAGCCCACCGGGTTGCAGGGATATCGTTATCCGTACTTTACGACGTACGCGATCGCCCAACTGGAACACACCTTCGGTACGAGCGCGGTCGAAGAAGGAGGATTGCAGGCCTACACGACGCTCGACGCGCGTTTGCAAGAGATCGCGCAAGAAGCCGTCACGTGGGGCGTCGGGCGGTCGGTCGCCGAGGGCATCGGCGCGCATCAGGCGGCGCTGGTCGCGCTACGTCCGTCGACTGGCGAGATCCTGGCGATGGTTGGCGGCACCGGATTCACGCTGAAGAACCAGTTCAATCGCGCTTGGCAGGCGCGCCGGCAGCCAGGTTCCTCGTTCAAGATCTACGACTACACCGCCGCAATCGACTCCGGCATGCCGGCCTCAACGGTCATCGACGATACGCCCGTCAGCTATCCAATGGGAGACGGAACGAACTGGTCGCCGAGGGATGACGATAACAGTTATATGGGAGCGATCTCGCTTCGCGAAGCCGTCGTCATGTCGCGCAATGTCGTCGCCGTCAAGCTGGCGGAGCGGATCGGCTTGGATAAGATTATCGGCTACGCGCACCGGATGGGCGTAACGGCGCCGCTGGAGGCAAATCTTTCGCTCGCGCTGGGATCGTCGGGGGTCTCCGTGCTCGATCAGGCGAGCGGCTATTCCACGCTCGCCAACCAAGGTTTGCACATCGATCCGACGCCGTTTCGTATGGTGAAGGACGCGATGGGGAGCGTAGTGCTCGACGATCGCGTTCCACAAGCGACCGATGTGGTGAGCGCGGGCACCGCCTACATCATGACGTCGATCCTCGAAGACGTCATCGCGCACGGCACCGGATATCCGAATGCGGTTATCGACCGCCCCGCCGCGGGTAAGACCGGAACGACCTCTAACTTTCGCGACGCCTGGTTTGTTGGATATACGCCCGATCTCGTCACCGCCGTCTGGCTCGGCAACGACAACTACACGCCGATGGTCGAGTCGTACGGCGGAAATATTCCGGCGCGCATCTGGGCGCGTTTCATGAAAGCCGCGCTGGCGAAAACCCCGAAGCACGAATTTCCATTTCCATCCGATGAAGTCGCAAAGGTGGCCGGATGTGGCCGCGGCAACGAGTATTACTTGAGGGGAACCGAGCCGGAATCGGGTTGCGGAAGCTCGATCGATAACTACGAAGCCCAGCAGGATACGTCGTATCCGGAAGCTGCGTCGCTTGCCCAGCCGACGGTGCCCCCCGCGAGCGCGACGCCGCCGCCCACCATCCCGCCCTTGCCGACGGAGTCGCCGCTCGAGTCTCCATCGCCGGAACCGACGGTCGAGCGGCGGTGAGGCTGTTCGAGGAACCGCCACCGGTTCTTCAGCTCACCGTTTCACAGTTCTCGGACCGGTTCAGCGCGTGGATCGCAAAGCGCCCGGAACTGCGGCGAATCGCCATCATCGGCGAGATTTCGGGATGGAGCCCCCAGGCGAGCGGCAATATTTTCTTCAGCCTAAAAGATCACCGTGCGATCTTGCGATGCTTTGCGCGGGTAAGAGAAGCGCGGAAGTTTCCGCCGATCAGCAATGGACTCTCCGTGGTCGCTACCGGCGCGATCGGGATTTGGGAACCCAGCAGCGAGTATCAGCTTCGGGTTGTCGAGGTTGCGCTGCTTGGCGCCGGCGCAATCGCCGCGAAGGTGGAAGCGTTGCGCAAACGGTTGCAGGCCGAAGGACTCTTCGAGCAAAGACGCAAGCGCGTCTTCGCGCGCTTTCCCCGAAGCGTTGCCCTGGTCTCCGCTCGCGGTAAGGGTGCGGCCGACTTTGAATCGACGCTTCGCGAAAAGTCGCCGAACGTTACGGTGCTTTTTGTTGAGACGCGCGTCCAAGGCGACGGTGCGGAGATCGATATTGCCGAGGCGATCGATCGCGCCTCGCGCGTATCAGTCGACGCCATTGTCGTGTTGCGCGGTGGCGGCTCCTACGAAGACCGCTACCCGTTTAATACCGAGCCGGTCGTGCGCGCGATCGCGCGATCGCGCCATCCGGTCGTCACCGCCATCGGACACACCGGTGACCGGCATCTCGCCGACGAGGTCGCCGATGCCGTCTTCAAGACGCCGACCGCGGCCGCCGAGCACATCGCGGGCTCGTGGGCTGAAGTGACGGGGCGCCTCGCGCGACAGCACGATCAGCTCGCCGCCGCGATCGAACGCGTAATCGCGCGCCAAGAACAGCGTCGCGATCGTGCCGATCAAGAGCTCGACCGCGCCATCGAGTGGCGTCTCTCCGAGTCGAGGCGCCGGCTGTTGCAGCTGCAGAACGGGATCGAGCGGCAGAATCCTCGCTATCGCCTGGGTCTTCGCCAGAACCGCTTCACGGCAGCATTGTTGAAGATTGACGGCGCACGCGATCGCCTCTTCTCCCAGCGCGAGAACGCGCTGGCGCTGGCGCGAAGCCGGCTCCTCGCGGCGAATCCGGAGGGGCCGCTGGAACGTGGTTATGCAATCGTGACGCACTCGGGCCGCGCGTTGCGCGATGCGCAGGACGTTGCGATTGGCGACGAGATCGACGCGCGGCTTTTTCACGGGAGGCTCACGGCAAGCGTCGAACGAGTCGTCATCGATGAGTGACGGCGGCGCGGACTTTGAAGCCAAACTCGATCGCATCGATGCGATCGTGAGGGAGCTTGAGAATCCGAATACAAAGCTGGACCGTGCCATCGCACTCTTCAAGGAAGGTAAAGTGCTGGCGCGCGAATGCGAGTCGCTCCTGAAGAGCGCGCAAGCGCAGATCGACGAAGCGATGTCGGAGCCGCAGCCGGCGAGGCCGGGGAAGCGCTCGAAGAACGACGAGCTCGACGACCAAATACCGTTTTAGGGAACCTCGGCATGAAGGTCCGGCTTGACGCGGCGGTTGCCGAGCGTGAAGGGATCACCCGGTCGCAGGCGCGCAGCCTCATCATGGAAGGCCGGGTGAGCGTCGAAGACGTGGTTGTTACGAAAGCCGGGCAGAGCATTCGCGCGGACGCGCGCATCGAGCTCGAACGCCCGAGAAGGTTCGTTAGCCGTGGCGGGGAGAAACTCGAGCACGCGCTGGACGTGTTCCGTCTCGACGTGCGCGGTGCACGGGCGCTCGACGTCGGTGCTTCCACCGGCGGATTTACCGACTGCCTGTTGCAGCGCGGGGCGGCGCACGTGACCGCGCTCGACGTCGGGTACGGCCAACTCGACTGGCGACTCCGCAACGATCCGCGAGTCCGCGTCATGGAGCGGGTAAACTTCAGGCTTCTTCTCGGCGACGCATTTCCCGACGGCTTCGACCTTATCGTCGTCGACGCGTCGTTCATTTCGCTACGCACCATCTTGGCGCGCGCCGTCGCCTATCTGCGCGACGACGGGACGATCGTTGCTCTCGTGAAGCCGCAGTTCGAAGCTGGGCGCGAGCGGGTTGGCGGCGGAGGCGTGGTCCGCGACCCGCAAACCCATCGCGACGTCCTACGCGGCATGCGCGAAGCGAGCGCATCGCTGGGTCTCGTACCCGTGGCGCTGACCGCATCGCCGTTGCTCGGGCCCGCCGGCAACCGCGAGTTTCTGCTGGAGCTGCGCCGGCGCGGGACGGCGTTCGACGACGCACGACTCGAGGCGGTCCTTGCCGAAGGAAGCGACGTATGACGGCAATGCTCGCCATCGCCAGGAAGATCGTCGGGCTCTACGTTGACACCGAACGCGAGCACGCTCGGGCGATCGCGACGAGCATCGCGGCGGATTTTCGCGCCGGCGGCTTCGAAGTCGTCGACGGGCCGAATGCGGCGACCGCATCGCTGTTGATCACCGTCGGCGGCGACGGTACGCTGTTACGAGCGGCTCGCCTTGCCGTCGAGAACGATACTCCGCTGCTCGGCATCAACACGGGCCGCTTGGGCTTTTTAACCGAGCTCGACGAAGACGATCCACTGCTCAACGATCTGCCGGCGCTTGTCGAGCGCGGACTCATCATCGACGAGCGCACCGCGCTCGAAGCGGAGTACGGCGACCGGCGTTTCTTCGCGCTCAACGATGTCGTCGTCCGTAAGGGTGAAGTCTCGCGG
The DNA here is from genome assembly GCA_049800655.1 of Candidatus Cybelea sp. GTDB lineage: Bacteria > Vulcanimicrobiota > Vulcanimicrobiia > Vulcanimicrobiales > Vulcanimicrobiaceae > Cybelea. Next base: position 1,758 of record JBARKF010000227.1, on the reverse strand, counting down.
ATCGTCCCCTTCGGGCTGCGGGTAGACGAGGGGGCAACGACGCGCATCACGGCCGACGGCATCTGCGTCGCGACACCCACCGGTTCGACGGCCTATTTTCTTTCGGCCGGAGGGTCGCTTATCGCGCCCAGCGTGGATGCGTTCGGGGTGGTGCCGCTGCTCCCGCACACGCTCTTTTCGCGTCCGCTGATCGTACCGACGAGCTCGCGAATCGAGATTGCTTCGGATTCGGAGAGCGCGCAGGCACACCTCGAATGCGATGGCGACGTGCTCAGTCAGGTTGCGCCGAGCACGAGCGTGACGATCCGCTGCCATCCAAAACGCGTCTACTTTGCGCGGACGAAGCCGCTGCATTTTCTGGAGCGGCTCGAGACAAAGATGCTGTGGGGCGTTTCCATCAAGGACCCTCGTCGTTAAGGTCTCCCCGGCAAAGAACGCGTAATGTTGCGGCACTTGCAGATCGAGAGTTACGGCCTGATCGAACGTGCCGAAGTCGAATTCGCCGACGGCGCGACGATCTTTACGGGTGAGACTGGTTCGGGGAAGACGATGCTGCTCGGCGCGCTCGACTTCGCGCTTGGCGGCCGGGCTGGTCCCGACGTCGTCCGGCGCGGCGCGCGTCGAGCACTGGTGACGCTTTCGTTCGACGTCGACGACCGATTGCGCACCCGGCTGGCAGCCGATGGGTTCGAGCTCGACGCCGGCGAAGCGGGAAGCATCGCGCGCGAGATGAGCGAGTCAGGGCGGTCGAGCCTGCGTGTAAACGGCCGCCCATCCACCGCCGGCTACGTGCGCGATCTCCGCGATGCGATCGCCGAGATCGTTGGGCAACACGAGGCGCAGCGGTTGCTCGCGCCGAGCTATCATCTCGAGCTGCTGGATCGCTTCGCAGGCGCCGCGGCTTTGCGAACGCGCGAGTCGGTCACCGCAGCGTACGAACGGGCGGAATCGGCGGCGCAAGCGCTGGCCGAGCTGACCGAGGACGCGATCCGCTCGCGCGAACGCTACGACGATGCCTGCTTCGCCGCGCGCGAGATCGACGAAGCGCGGTTCGAATCCGGCGAGGTCGAGCGCCTGACCGAGCGGCGTACTTTTCTCGATAACGTCGAGCGAATTGCGCTCGCGTTGCATGCCGCTCGCGAAGCGCTTGCCGCCGACGACGGCGGCGCCACCGGAGCGATCGGCGCTGCCGGCGTCGCGCTCGCCGGCGTCGGTAAGTTCGACGGCCGGTTGAGCGAGATGGCAGCGCGCGCCGCGGCGCTGCAAGCCGAAGTTGTCGACCTTGCCGCCGACGTCGCGGGGGTGGCGGATGCGGCGGAGTACGATCCGGCCGAGCTGGAAGCGATCAACCTGCGTCTCGATCTGATCGACCGTCTCAAACGTAAATACGGCGGATCCGTCGAGGAGCTCCGTGCCGTCGCGCAACGAGCGCACCGGACGATCGACGAGTACGAAAATCGCGACAAGCTCGTTGCCGACTTTACCGCCGCCGTTGAGGCCGCGAAGCGAGAGCTGCGCAGCGCCGCAGCGGCGCTCACCGCTTTGCGCGAAAAAGCGGCCGCGGCGCTATCGAAGCGAGTCGTCGCCGAGTTTGCCGAGATCGCGCTTGCTTCGGGCCGGTTTAAGGTCGCCTTCGAGCCGCTGGAGCGGATCGGAGCACACGGCGCCGAGCGTGTCGAATTCCTTTTTGCGGCGATCGCCGGCGAGCCGGCGCGACCGCTGACGCGCGTCGCGTCGGGCGGCGAACTCTCGCGCGTG
>JBARKF010000226.1:0-16832 GCA_049800655.1 Candidatus Cybelea sp. | reverse complement strand
GGCTCCATCCGCGGGCGGGCGGCCGGGCGACCGAGCGCGCACCCACGAGGAGAAGAGTACCGCCAAAAAAGACCGCGAGAAAGAGCTGCTGATCGAGAAGGAGCGCCATCGCAAGAAGAAGGGCGAGACCGCCGCGGTTCCGGCACGCACGCTCGAGACGATCGAGATCCCGGATTTGCTGACGGTTCAAGAGCTTGCGACGTCGATGATCGTACCGGTGCGAGACGTCATCACCGAGCTGATCAAGATCGGGACGATGGCGACAATCAATCAGAATATTTCGAGCGACGTTGCCACGCAGGTTGCGAAGCGCTTCGGCTACAACGCGGTCGTGAAGGAAGCCGGCGAAGAAGTGACGGTCGAGCAAGAAGAGGACAAGACCGAGATGCTGACGCCGCGCCCGCCGGTCGTTACCGTGCTTGGCCACGTCGACCACGGAAAGACCTCGCTGCTCGACAAAATCCGGCAAGCGAACGTTGCTGCCGGCGAAGCCGGCGGCATCACGCAGAAGATCGGCGCATACACCGTCGAGCGGAACGATCGGAAGATCACGTTCGTCGATACGCCCGGTCACGAGGCCTTCACGGCGATGCGCGCACGCGGCGCAAAAGTCACCGACGTCGCGATTCTGGTCGTGGCCGCCGACGACGGCGTCATGCCGCAGACGCGGGAAGCGATCGCGCACGTGAAGGCCGCCAACGTACCGATCGTCGTCGCGATCAACAAGATCGACCGCCCGGACGCCGCGCCCGACCGCGCGAAGCAGCAACTCGTCGAGCAGGGATTGCAGCCCGTTGACTGGGGTGGAAGCATCGAAATGGTGCCCGTCTCCGCAAAGACCGGCGAAGGCATCGACGCGCTCCTCGACACCGTGTTGCTCGAGGCCGACATTCGCGAGCTGCGCGCCAACAAGAACCGGCGCGCGAGCGGCGTCGTCATCGAGTCGGCGCTGCATCGCGGGCGCGGTGCGGTCGCCACGGTGCTCGTGCAGAACGGCACGCTGCGCGTTGGCGATATCGTCGTCGCTGGGGGCACCTTCGGTAAGGTGCGCGCGCTCATCGACGACAAAGGGAAACAAGTCAAGAAAGCCGGTCCTTCGATTCCGGTCGAGGTGATGGGTCTCTCCGACGTTCCTGCGGCCGGTGATGTGTTGAACGTCGTCAGCGACGAACGCGTCGCGCGCGAAACCGCCGAGAAGCGCGCAACGCGACGGCGCGACGTGCGTATGGCCGCGACCGGCAGCCAGCGCGTTTCGCTCGAGACCTTCATGTCGATGCCTGCCGAAGGCAGCAAGGTGCTCAATCTCATCATTAAAGCGGACGGCCAGGGTTCGCTCGAAGCGTTGCGCGCGCGAATGGAGTCGCTCTCGACCGACGATGTCGAGATCCGCGTCATTCACGGCGGCGTGGGTGCGATCTCACCCAACGACGTCAACCTCGCGAGCGCCTCAAACGCCGTGTTGATCGGCTTCAACATTCGCCCCGACGAAACGGCGCGGCGTCTAGCCGAGAACGAAGGCGTCGATCTGCGCTTCTACCAGGTCATCTACGAGATCGAAGACGATCTCAAGAAGGCAATGCGCGGAATGCTCTCGCCGGTAGAGCGCGAGGTCATCCTCGGACGAGCCGAAGTGCGCCAGGTATTCAAGGTCAGCCGCGTCGGCACGATCGTTGGTTGCTACGTTACCAACGGGAAGATCTCGCGGAACGCCAAGGCGCGGGTCATTCGCGACGCGGCCGTGGTCTTCGACGGCGAGATCGAAAGCTTGCGCCGCTTCAAAGACGACGTCCGGGACGTCGCCGAAGGCTTCGAGTGCGGCATTCAGATCGCGCGCTTCCAAGATCTCAAAGAGGGTGACGTCATCGAGGCCTTTGCCCTCGAACACGTTGCTCCGGAGCTCGTCCGGGCATGAAGCCACAACGGATTGCGAAGATCGATCACGAGATTCAGCGTATTCTCGGGACGCTGGTATCGCAGGAGCTGCAAGATCCTCGCCTCGCCTTCGTGACGGTCACGCGGGCCGAGGTGAGCGACGATCTTCGTTATTGCAAGGTCTTCGTTTCGGTCATCGGCGACCGCCATCAGGCGCGGCAATCGCTTGACGCGCTCAAACACGCCGGCCGATTCTTGCGCGGGGAGCTCGGCCGAAAGATCGAGCTGCGTCACACTCCCGAGCTGCTCTTCGTCGAAGACCGGTCGGCGGAGCGTGCAATCGCGCTGGCCAAGATGCTGCGTGAAGCCGCGGCGCCCTCCGCGGCCGAGGAGCGCGAGTGATCGAGAGCACGCCGCGACTCGCGTCGACCGACGAGGTTGTCGCGGAGCTGCGCCGCCGCAATAGCTTCGTCATGGTGAGCCACGTCAAGCCCGACGGCGATACGCTCGGAGCCGGATTGGCGCTGGGTTTGGCGCTGAAACGGCTCGGTAAACGCGTTTCGTACTTCCAGCAAGATAGCGTGCCTCGCAACCTTCGCTTTCTCCCCGACGCCGAATTGGTCTCGCGCGAGTTGCCGCCCGACTTGCCCGCCGACACGCTCTACGTCTTTTGCGACATGAGCGACTACAAACGCGCGGGCGAGCTGTTACCGCCGGTCGATCGCGAGAATATGCTCGACATCGATCACCATTTGGGAAACTCGCTCTTCGGAAAACTTAACTTCGTACTCGAGAACGAGTGCTCGACCGGAAGCGTGGTCATGCATCTGCTTCGCGGGCTCGAGGTTCCGATCGATAGCCGTATCGCGACCTGCATCTTAGCGACGGTCATGACTGACACCGGCGGCTTCATGCATTCGAATACCACGCCCGGCGCGCTCGAGCTGGCCGCGGAGTTGATGCGGCTGGGCGCCGACAAAGAGAAGATCACCGAAGAAATCTTTCTGCGCAAACGCGTCGCGGCAACCAAGCTGCTCGGACGGATCATCGAGGCGATGCGCTTCGAGCATGGCGGACGCTATTGTTACTCGTACGTCGACGACGCCATGCTCGCAGAGACGGGCGCCGATGGCGAGGATACCGAGGACATCGTCAACACGCTTTTAGGCCAAGACGGCGTCGACGTGGCGGCACTCTTCAAGGCGATCGATGGCGAGATTCGCGTGAGCTTGCGTTCGGGCGGCCGGATCAACGTGCAAGCTGCGGCCCAGCGGCTGGGCGGCGGCGGCCATTTCAGAGCCTCGGGGCTTACCTGTTACGGCACGCTGCCGGAGGCGTTCGCGGCCGTCGAAACTGCGCTTGTTGCCGAAGGTCTGTGATTGGATTCGTCAACCTCTTTAAGGCTGCGGGACCAAGCTCCGCGCACGCGGTGGCGCGCGTGCGTCGAATTTATGCGCTGTACGGCAACGATCGGCGGCTGACCGCCGGACACCTCGGAACGCTCGACCCGCAGGCCGCGGGCGTACTTCCGGTCGCCGTTGGGAAAGCGACGCGCCTCATTCCGCTGCTCGTCGATCAGCGCAAAGGCTACGCATGCACGCTCGTCCTTGGCCGCTCGACGACAACGCAAGACGCGCACGGCGAGCTCGTGGAAAGCCGTCCCGTTCCCAACGACTGGTCTTACCGTTTAGAAGCGGCGCTGCCAAAATTTCTCGGCAAGATCGCACAAATAACGCCGATGTACTCAGCGGCGCGACATCAGGGGCGACGGCTGTACGAGTTAGCACGCCAAGGCAAGAGCGTCGAGCGCAAGCCGCGCGCCGTGACGATTTATGGCTTGACGCTGTTGGGAGTGGAATATCCGAACCCTTCGACAGGCTCAGGGCAAGTTGTCGCGCGACTGCGCGTAGCTTGCAGCGAAGGAACGTATATTCGGACGCTCTGCCACGACCTCGGTGAAGCGATCGGCGTCCCGGCGCACATGGGCGCGCTCGTGCGCGAGGCCTCCGGTCCGTTTGTGCTCTACGAATCGTTGACCCTCGACGAGATTGCGGCGGAGCCGGAACGTGCGCTGTTGGCTCCCGAGCACATCATTCCGTTCCCTACCATCGTTCTCGATCTGCGCGAGTCGGCCGACTTTCGCGCGGGGCGCGTGGTTCCACTTCCGGATGGCGCGACGGGGCGGCACGTCTTCGTGCGCGACGAGTCGCGCACGCTCGTCGGCGTCGGTGAAGCGCTCGGCGCGCTGCTTGCTCCGCGCAAAGTCTTCGTTTAATGGAAGTTCGCCACGAGCTCGTCCGCGACGGCGATCGGCCGCTCGTGCTCGCGATCGGCTTTTTTGATGGCTTTCATCGCGGTCACCGCGAGATCGCTCGCCAAACCCTACAGCTGCGCAAGCCCCGGTGGCGATCGGGCGTCTTGACCTTTGCAAGCCATCCGGCCGCGCATCTTCGGCCGGGAACGGAGCCGCCTCTGATCAGCACACCGCAAGAACGACTCGACTTGTTCGCGGCTGCTGGTTTTGAAGAGTGCTTTTTTGTCAACTTCGACGACCGCATCGCAACGCTCACACCTGAAGCGTTTTTAAACATATTGGTCGAGCGCCTTGGCGTGCATGCCGTGGTGGTGGGCTCGACCTTTCGCTTCGGTCACCGGCGCGCCGGCGACGTGAGGCTTATGCGGGAGTATCTGACGAGCCGTGGAGTCGGCGGTACCTTCGTCGATCCGGTTCGCGAGGGAGGTGAGCGTATCTCGAGCACACGCATTCGGGCCTTGATTGGCGGGGGCGACGTCGCGCAGGCCGATCGCCTGTTGGGCGGCACGGGGTATGAGCTGCGCGGACCGGTCGAAATAGGCGTGGGACGAGGACACACGCTTGGCTTTCCAACCGCCAACCTTCGAGTGCCGGCGAAGCTGCTTCCTAAAGACGGCGTCTACTCAGCGGTTGCTCGCTACGACGGCCGCGACTATCCGTCCCTGGTCTCGATCGGCAACAACCCGCATTTCGGTGGAAACGAGCGGACCGTCGAGGCGTGGCTACGCGATTTTCAGGCCACGATCTACGGCCGCGAGCTCGCGCTGCGCGACCTGCGGTACGTTCGCGAACAGCGGCTTTTTGGGGAGACTAGCGAACTCGTCAAGCAGATGCAGCTCGACCTTCAGACGATCGGCTTCCCCGCCTATGGGTGAAAGCTTGCGGAGACTTCTCACTCCGGCGCGCCTCGCGCTCGCCGTCGCGTGCGTGCTCGCCGCTTGCGGCCGGGGGAACAGCACAGGATCGTCGGCATCGCAATCGCAGACCGCGCACGTCGGGCAGCCGGCGCCAAGCTGGTCTGAGCCGAGCGTTCCGGGACCCACGCTCACGTTGGCTTCCTTGCACGGGAAAGCCATCTATCTGAACTTCTTCGCGACGTGGTGTCCGCCGTGCAACGAGGAGGCACCGAGCATCAATGCACTCGCTCGCAAGTACGGCCCGCAAGGTTTGCAGGTCGTCGGTGTTGACGTTCTCGAGAACGCGCGCAAAGCCGATAGTTTTCGCAGCGGACATCACTTGGTCTATCCGGTCGTCGTCGACTCCGGCACGTTGCGGAACCAATACAACGTAAACGGTTTGCCGGTCCACGTTTTCATCGACCGCAGCGGAATCGTGCGAAAGATCGTCGTCGGTGAACTCTCGCCTGAGGCGATGCGCGCGAACATCGTACTCGCCTTGCATTAGAACAATGCACCGCCGGGCGATGCAGATACGAAGAATAGCCGCTGGGCTCGCCGCAGCGCTGGCAACGGGTTGCGCCGGCGGAGGACAAGGAAGCGGGCTGACGCCCTTCGGGAACTTCGGCGCCGGGACCGGTAGCGTGGGCTCGGGCAACACCCTCGTCAAGATCTACGTTCCGGCGGGAAGCCTGCCTGCCACGAACGTTAGCCGGTCCGCTCCGATAGCGACCTCGCCGGCGCCGGTTACGGCGGGTGCCGCACCAGTCGCCGGTACCCTTCCCACGCAGGCGCCGGTTCCGACGACGACGGCTCCGCCGCCACCGGGATCGCAAGCACTCGCGATCAACATGAACGGGCCGATTACGATTAGCCAAACCGTTTCGGTCGGACCATCGTCGAGCGGTTGCACGCCGGTTTCGGGTGGCACGACTTGCCAGCTCGCGCTCACGTTACCGGCCGGAACGTACAGCGGCACGATCGGGAGCTCGGGCGTCGCGTTCAACGTGGCGCCATCTTCCACCAACGCGCTCAATCTGACGATGGGCGGGACGCCCTCGCAGGTCACGGTCGTCCCCGCTTCGTCGATGAGCGCGGTCAACGCGCAGGGCGGCATCGATCTGTACGGCGCCGGAAAGCATCTGGTGATCGTCGAGCTGCTCGATGCCAATCAAAACGTGATGGTGGGAGGGAGCGGCGCGACCTTTGGTTTGAGTCAAGCCGGCGGAGCGCTCCAGGTTGCGGTTTCGCAAGCCGCGGGTGTCGCACCGAATCTCTTTTACGTTACCGCTCCGGCGACGCCGAACGCGAACTCTGCCATGCTGCGGGCGACGGCGAACTACGTCGGCCCGGCGAATCCTTGCGCGCAATCCGGCGCGGTCTGCGGCGGGACGACGCGCGTCGACGAGCGCCAGATCCTCGGCGTGGCGAACTCCGGCGTTAACAGCGTGACGCTCTACGTGAACGGTCAAAACACGCCGCTGACGACGGTCCAAAATGGCGTGACGAATCCGCAGGCGCTGCTCTTCGATGCTGCCGGCGATCTCTTCGTGGCGAATCAGCCCGGTACCGTGACCGCCTACACGCCGCCATACGTGCAGGCACCGGTCTCGATCGCGACCGGTATCAATCATCCGCAGGCGCTCGCCCTCGACGCACGCGGCGACCTCTTCGTTGCCAACGGAAGCGGCAGCAACACCGTCACCATGTATTCGCCACCGTACACCGGCACGCCGACGACAACGATTGCGTCCAACGTGAGCGACCCGGTGAGTCTCGCCCTCGATGCGAACGCCAATCTCTTCGTCGTCAACGCGGCCGCGAACACGGTGACCGAGTACGCGCCGCCCTACACCGGAGCGCCGACGACGATCTCGAAGGGACTCATCACGCCGGGCTCACTCGCGCTCGACACCCGCGGAAATCTCTTCGTCGCGAATCTCAACTCCACGCCCAACGCGGTCCTCGAGTACTCACCGCCGTTCTCAAATCAGAGCGCGCCGGTCGCGACGATTACCAACGGCGTCAACGAACAGGGATCGATCGCGCTATCGGCGACCAATCTCTTCGTTCCCAATCAAGGCGCAAACACGGTAACCGAATACGCGGCGCCGTACTCGGCGCCACCAACCACGATTATCGGCGGAGAGAGCCAGCCGGTCGCGCTCGCGATCGACGCCCTTGGAAATCTCTACGTCGCCAACTATGGAAACAACAGCGTGACCATCTATCCGATGCCCTACGCGGGCGGATCCTGGACGACGCTCAATATGGGGATTGGCGCACCGACGGCGCTCGCGCTCTCACCGCCGACGACCGGCGGCCCCACGCTATTACCCTAGATCTCCGGTCGCCGCCTCGGTGATCTTGCTTGACTAATCTGGTATGAATTCTTACCATTAGAGTATGAAAAGCATCGTCAGCGAGAAGGGGCAGATCACGATTCCCAAGGCGCTTCGAGAGAGTCTGGGCCTGCGGGCCGGCACCGAATTGGATTTCAAAGAAGAAGGCGGCAAACTCGTCGGGCGCCGCATTGAGCGGGTCGATCCGCTTATCAAGCTAGTCGGTATCCTCCCAGCCACTGACGTCGATGCGGCGTTGGAGCAGCTGCGAGGCCCTGGCTGGAGTGCCGACTTGGATCGGAAGCGGCATGGTCACCGCCGTTGATAGTGCTGTTCTCCTGGACGTGCTCACCAACGATAGCACGCATGGCGCCGAATCTTTGGCGGCACTAAGCACAGCGCGCGCAAGCGGCGCGTTGATCATCTGCCCCGTTGTATGGGCGGAAGTGCGCTCTTTCTTCACCGATTCCACTCAGATGAATGGTGTACTTGACGATGCGGAGATTCGGTTCGATCCGTTTGATCGCGAATGCGCCGATTTTGCGGGGGAACGTTGGCGAAGCTATCGGCGTGACGGTGGGTCGCGAACGCGGTTGGTTGCCGATTTCCTGGTTGCCGCTCATGCGTTCGTGCGCGCCGACCGGCTCCTCACACGCGATCGCGGCTTCTTTCGCCGCTACTTCACCGGTCTAGTCGTGATGCCCTGAGCGATCACGCTACGTCCCGCGTGGCTTACGCTGCGCGGACTTGCAGCGCGTCGCCGTCCAGCGTGACCTCGGCCGCGCAGCCGTCCCGCAGCTCGCCGCGCAGCAGGGCCGTCGAGAGCGGCGTCGAGACGTAATGCGAGACGGTCCGCTGGACGTAGCGCGCGCCGCTGCCTGAAGCGATCGAGACGCGCGCGAGATAGAGCTTCGCGTCATCCGAGAGATGGAGCGCGACGTTGCGCGCGCCCAGCCGCTGCGCCAAGGCATCGACGTGAATCGTCACGATCGCTTCGATTTGCTCGAGGCCCAGGTCGGCGAACGGGACCACGTCGTCGATGCGATCGAGCAGCTCGTGCCGCAGCGCGATGGCGAGCTCGTCATCTTCTAAATTCGTCGTCAGAATGATGAGCGCGTGACGAAAATCAACGGTTCGCCCCTTCGCGTCGGTCACGCGGCCGTCGTCGAGAATTTGCAGCAGGATCGCGGCGACGTCGGGGTGCGCTTTCTCCACTTCGTCGAAAAGCACCACGCAGTACGGGCGGCGGCGCACTGGTTCGGTCAACTGCCCCGGCTCGTCGTGGCCGGCATATCCCGGAGGCGCACCGAGCAAACGTGAGATGGTGTGCGGTTCGGTAAACTCCGAGAGGTCAACGCGAACCAGCGCGGCTTCGCTGCCGAAAAGCGCTTCGGCGAGCGCTTTCGCGAGCTCAGTTTTACCGACTCCGCTGGGGCCCCGGAAGAGGAACGTTCCCAGCGGCTTACGTGGATCGTGCAGTCCCGTTCGCGCCCGGCGAACGGCGTCGGAAACCGACGCGATCGCGCGATCCTGACCGACCACCCGTTTGGCCAGAATCTTTTCGAGGTCGAGCAGCCGGCCGGTTTGCGATTCGCTAAGGGAGGATTGCGGGATGCCGGTCCAGCGCGTGACGATCGCCGCGACATCTTCGCTTCGCACGTGAGGATATTCGACGGCGCCTTTGTTTGCCAGCGCAACGGACGCGGCGGCTTCGTCGACGAGATCGATGGCTTTGTCGGGGAGAAAACGGTCGGCGATGAACCGCGCCGAGAGCTGCGCCGCGGTTTCGATCGCGTCGTCGTCGATTGTGACGTGATGATGGCGCGCGTAGCGCTCGCGCAGACCGTGAAGAATTTCGGCAGTCTCTTCGATGCTCGGCTCCTCGACCATAACCGGTTGGAAGCGCCGTTCCAGGGCGGCATCCGATTCGATGTATTTGCGGTACTCGTCGAACGTCGTCGCGCCGATGCACTGCAGATCGCCGCGCGCCAGCTCGGGCTTGATCATCGAGCTCAGGTCGAGCGGCGCGCCCTCGGCCGAGCCGGCACCCACGAGCGTGTGCATCTCGTCGATGAAGAGCACGACGTCGCGCGCGCTGCGCTTGACTTCGTCGAGAATGCGCTTCACGCGGCCTTCAAACTCGCCGCGATACTTCGTTCCCGCTACGAGCGGGCCGAGCGAGAGCGCGAGCACGCGTTTTCCGCGCAGTGACGGCGGCGCGTCGCCGCTGATGATTCGCTGCGCCAACCCTTCGACGATGGCGGTCTTTCCGACGCCGGGCTCGCCGACGAGGCAGGGATTGTTCTTGCTGCGACGGGCGAGGATCGAGACGATGCGATCGATCTCCGTGTCGCGGCCGATGACGGGATCGAGCTTGCCTTCGCGGGCTAGGGCGGTCAGGTCGCGCGAATACGCGTCGAGGGTCGGCGTTCCACCGCGCAAGCGTTTGCCGATCTCGTCGAGCGGTGAGGCCCGGCCCTCGCCTTGCAGCTTTTCTGCGAGCAGCGCGCTTCCGGCGATCAAACCGGCCGCGGCCAGCGCCGCTCCGATAAACGGCAGAGCGCTTGCGGCGGTGCGCTTTTGCGCGCATGCCGCGCAGAGCCGGCGTCCGCCGTAGGAAATGGCCGCGGGCTGCGCCCCGCAGGCGTCGCACATCCGATTCATCGCGGAGACCTACCCGGAAACGGGTCGCGGAGTTTCGCGCTATCCTCCTTTATGGCTCCGCGAGGAAAACCACGCTCACCGAGACCGACACATTGACGTTGGATTGATCGAACTGGGTCGGAGCGCTTAGGGCGGTGGCGGCACGCATGAGCGGCACCGGACCCGCGCCGCCGCCGAGCTCCATGCTCTTGATCGAGACGATGCGCAGCCCCGCGGCTTGCGCGAGCGCGGTCGCGCTCGTCCGCGCCTCGGTAACCGCTCTCGCCGTCGCCTCCGCGCGCGCCGAGCTTGGATTGGAGAGCCCGAAGCTCACACCGTTGATTCTTGTCGCTCCGTTTGCCATGGAGGCGTCGCTGATGGCGCCGGCCTTGCCGATCTCGCGAACCTTCACCGTGAAGTTGCGCGAGACCGTGTAGCCGTAACGCTCGTCGCTGGGATTTTGCGCCCCGCCGCTCGGGCGCGGATTGTAGTTGACGTTGTAGTACGCCAGCGTAATGTCGCTGCGGGCAACGCCCGCTCGCACGAGCGCGTCGACGATCCGGTTGTAGATTGCATTGTTTCGCGAGATTGCGTCGTTGGCGTTCTCGGCGTTCGTTTCGACGGCTGCATCGACGGTCGCCATATCGGGCGGCAACGAGACGCTGCCCGTGCCCGATGCCGTAATTTCGGTCGCCGTCGTCTCTGCAGCTGGCGCGCCCGCGGCGGTAACAGCGATCGCGAGGAGCAGGCAAAGGAAGGTACGCTTCATAATGCGGTAACCTGCACCGCAGGCGGGTTGCGTCCCTATCCGTCCGTTGGGGAAAGAGGGAAGCGCAGTGGGAATTCTAGCCTGGATCGTCCTCGGGCTCATCGTGGGCTTCCTGGCCCGCTGGATCGTGCCCGGCGAAGCGCCCCGCGGCATCGTCGGCGACATTATCGTGGGCGTACTCGGAGCCGTCATCGGCGGCTGGATCTACGGATTATTTGGGCACACCGGCATCAGCGGCTTCAACCTTCCGAGCATGGTCTGCGCTTTGATCGGCGCGGTCGTGTTACTCTGGATCTTGCGCGCAGTACGCGGCAGACGGGCCGCCTGAAGGGCGCGCTCGCTCGCCGGAGGAAGCTGAAAATCCATGGCCTACATTATCACCGAGCCGTGCATCGGCACCAAGGACAAGTCGTGCGTGGACGTTTGTCCCGTCGATTGCATCCACGGCAAGGATGACGACGAGATGCTCTACATCGATCCGGAAGTCTGCATCGACTGTGGCGCGTGCGTTTCGGCCTGCCCGGTCGAAGCGATCTTCGCCGACTCCGACGTGCCGGAAAAGTGGCAGAACTACACCCAGATTAACGCAGACTATTTCAAGAAGTGAATCCGACCGTATCCAGCGATACCTTTAACTGGTTCTTCGCATGGGCGCCTTGGGTGGTCGGCGCCGCGATCTACTTCGCGTTTTACGTAGCCAAACGTCACGAAAGCTCCTCGAGGCCGCCGTCGATCGGGCAAACGTTCGCGTGCGCCGTCTGCGGTCGCCGCGGCGCGCGCGACCAGATGGTGCCGCAGGATCACGGCGGCGCGATCGGTTGGCAATGCCCGCACTGCGCCGCCGGCGCCCAAGCTCCCGCGCACTAGCGCGGCTACTGTTGCTGGCCGTAATCTTTCATCACGTCATGTATGCTCGATGCCATTGCGAGCGCTTCGTCCCATTTGCGCTGCCACATGTTACGCCCGAAGATGAGTCCGACGCAACCGGCGGCCATCGCGATATGCGCTTTGTGAATCGTCGCATCGTCGCCCATCTTGCTGCCGCCTGAAACGAGCACGAGACTGCGTCCGGCCGACTTCACGACCTTGCGCAGACCGTCGACGTCCTCGAAGGGCATCGTGTTGTACGGCTTCGGTAACTTTGCCGCGTCGTCGGGTTTCCAAACCGGCTCGTTGAGCTTGATGACGTCGGCGCCGAGCTCGCAGGCGACGCGCGCTGCGTAGTCGACGGCATAGAGCGAATCGATGCCGCCCTTCGCCTTGACGGCCGCGCCGCGCGGATAGGCCCACACGACTAACGGCATACCATAGCGGTCGCACTCGCGACGTACCTCGTTGCACTGCGCGATATCGACCTCTTGCGCCGGGCTGCCGGCGTAGAGCGTGTAACCGACCGCATCGGCACCCAACCGGATCGCGTCTTCGACCGAGGACGTCATCGGGCTGAACGCGTCATCGTCGGACGGAATGTTCGTCTTGCCGTTTACTTTAAGGAGGAGCGGGACGCGCCCGGCGTACGCTTTCTGATACTTTTCCGCTAGGCCGATGTGCAGCGCGATGCCGGAAAAGTTCCCCGCAACCGCGAGTCGGTAGATCCAATCCGTGTCGATCGCGTCGGGGTTGTCAAAAAAGTCGACCGGCCCGTGCTCGAGCCCTTGATCGATCGGGAGCATCATGAGCGTACCGTTGGCCGGTCCGTGCTCGTACATGAGGCGGTGCAATCGGGTGCGCTTTCCGATCGAGAGGTTCATTGCGTCGAAAGTCGGGCGCGTAATCGAGGGAGTAAGCACTGTTGCCATAGCGTAAACGCCTTCGCCGCGTCTCGAAGGTTATCCTGAGTCGACGCCCAAAGGGGCCGCTCGTGATTGCGCGCGTCGGGTTCGTCGGCCTGGGCGCAATGGGCGAGCCGATGGCCCGCTCCTTGCGCAAGGCTGGATTCGACGTCGCCGCGAGCGTGCATCGGCATCGCGAAGCACTCGAGCGCTTACGCGCGGAGGGCGTGAGCGAGGCGGCGGATCCCGCAGCCCTCGCGGCCGCGTGCGATGCCGTGGTTCTCTGCGTCCCGGATGCACCGCAAGTCGAGGATGCGCTCTTCGGATCGCGCGGGGTGATCGCGGGCGCGAAGCCGGGATTGCTCGCGATCGACATGTCGACGATCTCGCCCGTGGCGACGCGCCGCTTTGCGGAACGTCTCACCGCGCACGGCGTAGATTTCATGGACGCTCCCGTCAGCGGCGGACCAGCTCGCGCGCGCGACGGGACGTTGACAATCATGGTTGGGGCCACGCCGGCGACGTTCGCGCGTGCCGAGCCCATTCTGCGCGCGATGGGAACGCCGCACCATCTCGGTCCCGTCGGCATGGGGGAAACGGTCAAGCTGGTGAACCAAATCATCATCGCGAACGTGATGATCGCAAATGCCGAGGGTCTCGTCTTCGCGCAACGCGCGGGCGCCGATTTGGGCGCGGTGCGCGCGGTGCTGGCGTCGGCGACCGCGTCGAACTATCTCCTCGGAGAATGGTTGCCGAAGACTTGGTTTGCCGGGAAGTTCGACGGCGGGTTCGCGCTCGATCTCTTACGAAAGGACCTAGCAGCCGCGCTTGACGCCGCGCGTGCGCTCGACTATCCGATGCCGGCCACGGGGTTGGCCTATCAACTCTACACTACTCGCTCCGCAAAAGGGGATGGCGCGCTGGACTACAGCGCAATAGTAAAAGCCTATGAACGGAACTCAGGAGATCAGGGCACCCCGGATACCGCTAGTCAAAAGCCCGGACTTTAACAAGAAAATCCTCGTCGTCGACGACGAGTCCGCAATACTCCAAACGTTGCGGTTCAATCTCGAGCGTAGCGGGTACGCGGTCGTCACCGCCGGCGATGGTCGCAGCGCCATTGCGATGGCGCAGCGCGAGCAACCCGATCTCATCGTGCTCGATATCATGCTTCCCGTCCTCGACGGCGTCGAGGCGTGCAAGGAAATTCGTAAGTTTAGCCCGGTGCCGATCATCATGCTGACCGCGAAGGACCAAGAGATCGACAAGGTCTTGGCGCTCGAGCTGGGCGCCGATGATTACGTGACCAAACCCTTTGCGCTGCACGAGTTCCTGGCCCGCGTGAAGGCGCGGCTGCGCCGGCAGACGTCGATCCACACGGGGCACGACGAAGCGATCACGCTTGGTGCTATCGTCCTCGACCCGTCACGGCAACAGTTGACCGTGCGAGGCCAAGAGGTCTCACTGGCGCCCAAGGAGTTCGGCCTGTTGCGGGTCCTGATGGAGAATCACGGCCGCGTGGTGACGCGCCAGACGCTGCTCGACAAGGTTTGGGGTTACGACTTCGAAGGCGAGCAGCAGACGGTCAGCGTTCACATTCGGTGGCTTCGCGAGAAGATCGAAGAAGATTCGCGCGCGCCGCGCCACATTCTGACCGTACGAAGCCGCGGTTATATGTTCAAGGCTTGACGCCGTTCGAATGGTCGCTGCTGACCGCCGTCGCGGGACTGGCCGGTGGCCTGGCAATTGCGCGCGCCTTTGCTCGTGCAGACAAACGCCCCGCCGAACCGCAACCGGTGCCGAAGCCGCATCCCGCCGCCGAGTCGAGCGAGCGCGGATTCGAGCGGTTGGTGGGCGCGCTTCCGATCGGTGTCGTGTTGGTCGATCCGACGAGCCACGTGGAGTTTGCCAACGCCGCCGCGGGCACGACCTTTGGTTTCGATCCGGCGCGCGCGATCAATCTTCACATTATCGAGGTGATCCCGAATATCGAGCTGGAGCGCCGAGTCGCCGATGCGTTGCGCGGCGAAGCGTCCGTCGCACCCCTGCTGCTCACGGGAGCCTCGGGTCAGCGAACCTATCGCGTGTCGGTCTACCCGCTTACCGAGACCGACGAGGACGCCCGCCGCGTCGTCGTTTTTTCCGACGACCAGACCGGACTGATTCGGCTCGATCGCGCGCGCAAGGAGTTTCTCTCGAACGTTTCCCACGAGCTGCGGACCCCGCTCTCGTCGATTAAGCTGATGCTCGAGACGGTGCTCGAAGCACCGGAACAGGAGGCGCGCGACTTGTTCGTCCCACAAGCGCTCTCGCAGGTCGATCGCTTGACCGCGCTGGTGGGGCAGTTGCTCGAGCAGGCGCGAGCCGAGTCCGGGCAGCTCAAGCTCGTGCTCCGCGATGTCGATCTGGAAGACGTCGCGCGTCCGATCGTCGCTTCGTTCGAGCAGCAAGCCGCAAACAAAGGTGTGTCGCTCGAACTCGCCGCGCTACGGCCGGTTAGGGTCGAAGCCGATCCGGATCGCCTCTCACAAGTCTTCGTCAACCTCATCGACAACGCGCTGCGGCATACGCGTGGCGGGGGTCGCATACGGATCGAGTTGGATGCGCGCGACAGCGATGCCGTCCTGCGCGTGCGCGACACCGGCGAAGGAATTCCGTATCGCGATCTTCCGCATATCTTCGAGCGGTTCTACGTCGTCGATCGCTCGCGCACGCGCGGCAGCGGAGGCGCCGGATTAGGTCTTGCAATCGTCAAGGGCATCGTCGATGCGCACGGCGGTGCGATCTCGGCCGAATCGATGCTCGGTCGCGGGACGGCGTTTACCATTCGCTTGCCGATCATGCGTATCAAGCGTGAAGCCGGCGCATCTTAAGGTTCTTAAAGCACGGACGGGCTTAAAGGCGTGAGTGACGAACAGGCCGAGCAGATGTTTGCGAGCACCGCCGAGCCCACGGTTCTTTCGACGCAGACGAAGATCAACGTCGAAAACCTTGACGTTTACTACGCCACCTTTCACGCGATTCGAAACGCGTCGCTGCACGTGCCGGCACATCGCGTAATGGCCCTGATCGGACCCTCGGGCTGCGGGAAGTCGACGTTTCTGCGCGCGCTCAACCGAATGCACGATTTGACCCCCAGCGCGCGGGTCGAGGGCCGCGTCTTACTCGACGAGCGCAACATTTATGCGCCGGACGTCGATCCGGTGACGATCCGGTACCGGATCGGCATGGTTTTCCAGCGCCCGAACCCCTTCCCGAAATCAATCTACGACAACGTCGTTTATGGGCCACGCATCCACGGCATCCGCAACCGGCAGACGTTGATGGATATCTGCGAGCGCAGCCTGCGCCAGGCGGCGCTATGGGACGAAGTCAGAGATCGGCTCGACCGTTCGGCGCTCGCGCTCTCCGGTGGACAGCAGCAGCGGCTTTGCATCGCGCGCTGCCTGGCGGTCGATCCCGAAGTCATCTTGATGGACGAACCGGCCTCGGCGCTCGATCCAATCGCAACGAGCAAGATCGAAGATCTCATCGGCGATCTCAAAAAAGCGTACACCGTCGTGATCGTGACGCACTCGATGCAACAAGCGGCGCGAATTAGCGATAACACCGCCTTCTTTTTGCTGGGCGACCTGATCGAGACCGATACCACTTCGAACATCTTCACCAAACCAAAAGACAAGCGCACCGAGGATTACATCACCGGCCGTTTCGGCTAGGCAGCCACGCGGCAAGCAAGCAAATACAGTCAAACTCGTATGCTTGTTAAGGGTTCCTTAACCGCCGAGCGCTAAACTATTTGAGTATATTTGCTCCTACCCCTCAAGGAGAAAATGCTATCGTGTCATCGACTTCGCTTCGCGCGGCTCTAATTGCGGCGGCGATGGTTCTCGGTGGCCCGTTTCTGGCACTGGCGGCAACACCGGCAACACCAGTGGCGCAAACGGGTTCGACCCCCCCAGCCGACTTCGGCTCGCCGCCATCGGGTCAGATCCCGATTCTTTACAACGACCGGCACGTCTATGCCCGGCCCGACCTGCTCAAGCAAGGGCGCGTACTGGCAGCGCTCGCCCGGGGCGGGACGCTGTACATCCCGCTGCGCTCGATGTTCGAACAGATGGGCGCAACGGTTTCCTACGATCCCGGCAGCCAAACGGCGACCGTTTCAAAAGCGGGCGCTGAGGTCAAGGTAACCGTCGGGAAGCCCGAAGTGATCATCAACGG
>JBARKF010000225.1:0-4136 GCA_049800655.1 Candidatus Cybelea sp. | reverse complement strand
CGTGCGCGTACCACCGTCGGGCTCGATGAGGTCGCCCTTGGCATCGGTGGAAATGTCATTCAGATAGCTCGCGCTCAGGCTGCAGACCGGCGGAGCGTTCTTCGGATCGCCGCCTTTATAGCCGTTGATCTTGGCGGCGTAGAACTGGCTTCCGTATATGCCCACAATGCCGGTCCCTTTGTGCTTGTCGGGCACGATCCGATCGAGGACCCGCTGCGGACCGGGTTGGAGTTCCATCGGGATGAGGTTCGCCAGTTTCGACCACTCCGGCACGAAATGGCCGTTCACGAGGTGATTCGCTTCCATTCCGACCGGCGCCGAGGAGCTCGCCGCCGGGAGATTGCTGCCGGAACAACCGGCCAGAAGCCCTACGGCGACCGTTGCGCAGAACGCTCGTGTAAATAAATGCATGCAATCGGTTCCTCCTCGGACGCCGCTAACATTAAAAATCATAGCCCCCGCGGCCCGAACCGACAACAGCAAACCTATACGATTGACCGTTACATTTAGTAGGCCTTCGGCGGCATTCCAGCGGCGCAACGCCAATACGTCCGGGAATGCGCACCATAGCGTTGATGCTATCGGCTCTTACGCTCATCGTCGCCATGGCGGCGGCACGTGACTCGAGTGAAACGGCACTCGGCCCGCACATCAAGCCGTGCCGGCAAGGGCACACCAAGATTGCAGCCCTGTGCGGAACGTTCGGCGTTTACGAAGATCGCAAGACACGAGCTGGGCACGTAATCGAACTCGGGATCACGGTGCTGAAAGCAAAGCATCCCAACGTCGATGCAATCGCTTATATCGAAGGCGGCCCCGGCATACCGGCTTTACCCAACGCCCCGTTCATCGCCGATGGTGACGATCCAGTGCTTAAGGCGTTTGCGGGAACCTACGATATCATCTTCGTCGACAACCGCGGTATGGGCGTATCGAACCCGACGAGGTGCAACATTGCTCCGTACGGCAACATGGCGGCGTATTTCTTGCAGATCTGGCCGGGTGGAATTCTCTCGAGTTGCTATAAGCGCTATGCCAAGACTAGTAACCCCAGTGCCTACAACACCAATAACGCCGCCGATGACTTGGACGACGTGCGCACTGCGCTCGGCTATCGCAAGCTCCTGCTGTACGGCGGCTCGTACGGCTCGTTTTTCTCCTTTATCTACATTCGCCGGCATGAGGACCGAGTCAAGAGCGCTGTACTTTTTGGCATCCAGCCGCCGCACTTTGAGTCGCTCCCTGGCGCGCCAGACGGCGCTCAAGTCGCCTTGGATGACCTCGTGGCCAAGTGCGCCCATGACGAGAATTGCCGCAGCCACTTCCCGCAGTTTTCGGCGAACTTTCAAGCCGTGCTCGGTCGTTTTCGATACGGGCCCGTTCCGATGCAAGTATTGAACCCCAAAACCAAACGCATGGAAAGCGTCCGTCTCTCGAAAGAGGTGCTCGTCGATAGGATTCGCGAGAACCTCTACAGCCCCGACAGCGCCGCGTTTCTACCCTACATCATCGAGCGAGCTTACCACCGCGATTATGTGCCGCTCGGCCTCATGATCGACGTTTGGTCGCAGTTCCTGGCGCATGGGCAAGACGCGGGTACGAATCTCGCCTACCGTTGCGCCGACTTGGACCCGTTTATTTCAGAGGCTGAACTGAAAGCACAGGCAGCACGTTCGTTCACCGGTAATCTCCGCGTTCGTGCAGAACGCCGCGCCTGCGCGATCTGGAAGGTGGATCCAATGCCGGCCGCCTTTAACGAGCCGGTCCGCAGCGGCGTGCCGATTCTTATGTTCGAAGGTTCCGACGATCCGGTTACACCGCCCAAATACGCCGCTCGCGCCATGGCCACGCTTCCGAATGCCAAGCTCGTGCTCGTCCGTGGCGCCGGCCACGGGGTCGTTACGCTCTGCACCAATCGCCTGGCGATCCAATTTATCCGCGAAAACTCCGGCACTCATATCGTGGCAGCATCGTGCAGCGCCGCATTCAAAGCACCGCAATTTGAAACATCGATGGCCAGATGGAACTACTGAGCCTTACGCCCTTCTCGTAAACGCTGCAAAGGTCCCCTTAGCTCGTACTAACTTGTGCCACGAGGAGCACCGTATCGTCTGAGGGTCGCTGCGACCCCATCACGCTGTGTTGCACGAAGGCCGCCGGGTGCTCGACGTTCGAGTTATCGACCAAAAGCGAAACAGCCCGCAGCGCTGCCGATTCGGCGATGTCGATATTGTGAGCGAACTCCGTAAGTCCGTCGGTATAGAACAAGATGACGGATCCGTTCTCTAAAGCCACGGTTCGCGTTTCCGACGCGACCGGCAGCCCAACGCCAAACGGGATGCCTCCGTATTCTAAGAAACGCGCCGGAGTGTGCGGACCGGCGAGGATTGGCGGCGGATGACCGGCGCCGGCATAGCTTAGCGTCGAAAAATCTGCGCTGATGATGGCGACCATCGCCGTTGCGGGCGCATCCGATGGAGGGTGCGCAGCGCCGTCAACCTTCGAGAGGATCTCCGCCGGATCTTCGGCGTCAAACGCGGATGCGAAGATGCTCCACCGCATCCGTGCGCCAGCGACAGCGGCCTCGAGTCCGTGACCGGTTACGTCACCAATCGAAAACACGATGCGCTTATCCGGAAGCTCGAAGGCATCGTACCAATCGCCGCCGATGAGCGCCTCGCGCTCGGCCGGAATGTAGACGGCGTCGCATCGGAGGCCCAAGCGGCGCGGGAGGCGCGCTGGAAGAAAAGCCGCTTGCAGCGTTTCGAGTGAACGCTTTGCCTCTTCCAACATTACGCCTTGCGCGGCTTGCGCGGCCCGTTTCTCGGCGTTGGCGGCGCCGAGCACGAGCGCGGTAAACGCAAACACCGACATCCAGCTGTCGAGTTGAATCAGTCGCAAATCCAAAGGACCCTTGCCCCAAGGGCCTAAGTGATGCGCCGTCGCCCAAATCGCGATGCCGGCGATGACGACAACTGCGGTGGCCGTTTCGCGTTGCCGAAAGCGCAGCGCCGTCCAAATGATGAACGGATAGACCGAAAAACGAAGCGGAAGAGTGCTCAGAAACGACACCCAGCTCGCCGCCAGAAGCGTCACGCCGAGCAGTCCGAGCTCGAGTGCGCGAGCGTAGGTAAATCGGTCGAGTCCCGCGCTAGAGACCCACGTGAGAATCAGCGGCGCGACGAGCAGCACGCCCATTGCGTCACCGGTCCACCACACCCACCATACCGACGAGAGGTCGCTCCACGGAACGATTCGTGCAAGCGCGAGAACGATCACGCCGTTGGTCGCCGATACGGTCATGGCGGCAGCTGAACCAACGGCCGTGATCAGGAGCACGTCGCGCACTCGCTCGATGGCGTTCTGGAAGCCGAACCGCTGCAGGAGGAACTTTCCAAGAACTGGTGCGGCCGTATTGCCGGTGGCGATCGCTGCCGCCGTCCATGCAGGCTCGGCGCTAAACGCGTTGCTAATGAACGCGCCGAGCCAAATCCCGGGCCAAACTCGATATCCGCAGAGGAGCAGCGCCGCCATCGCGATTCCCGTTGCCGGCCAGACTGCCGTGACTTCCTTCGTTGCAAGCGCGAAGGTAAACCCGAACCGGGCCGCAGCAACGTACGCTGCCGCGATCAAGAGCAGCGTCAGAAGGGTTCCTGCTCCACGCTTCAATCGACGTGAATCTACGATCTCGTTGTCTCCTCGGCCGTCCATCCGCTTATCTCGCGTCCTCAAAAGCCCGAGGTCCCGCGCTTAACGATCCAACATTACCCTTTGCGTCGCTGCGGTCGCCTATCCTTTCTCTACGACGATCGGTCCAGCAACAGCCGCGCGCCGCGCGTTTGCCGAAACGAAAACGCTACTTCTTGATTAACGGCTTTGTGTGCGAGTACCGCCGACTTGACAGCCACATAACGCCTGCCATGCTTCGCACGGCTGCTGATCGGCTGAACGACCTCATCGAAAAGCCCGCCTAAACGGACGCTTGTTCCGAGTCAAACCAATTTTCTATTGGGCCTGGTAGGATTCGAACCTACGCGCAACCAGTTATGAGCCGGCCGCTCTACCGCTGAGCTACAGGCCCCGCGTGTGATAGAGCTTGGCCCCGGGATATCGGGCGGCCTGCCCGAGTTGTTCCT